>JABFRJ010000511.1 GCA_013141255.1 Hyphomicrobiaceae bacterium | reverse complement strand
AGAGCGCCTTGGCGCGCTAACAAAGAGCGCCTTGGCGCGCTCAAAATAGGCAGTGCAGCGTTATCGATAAGCAAGTAGCAAGAGAGTTGAAAGTGCGTTTGATCGAGAACTCAGGTCTGCGAAATTATTCCAAAAAATTACTTCTAATTGTGCTGCTGCTCATCACCGGCGCGGCGCCCGCAACCGCCCAATACCTCTCGCGCACTGTCAGCGGCGGCGACTTAGCCCGTGCCGTAACTGACGCCTTGTCCGGCACCCGCATTCATCTTCACAACCTCGGGCAACAAAAAGGCGCAAGCTATCACGCAGCCAACGCTGCGTCGGTCAAATGGCCGCTCAGCTTTGGACCTGGTCGTCGCTCAAGCTTCAACATTCCAGAACTAAATCGCGACATCATAGGTCGCCGTTACGCCTACTATATCGACCACGTCCGCTCCGATAGCTTGTCTGTCTCAGCCGAAACAGAAACACTCACACTTACCATCAAACTCGCATCCAGCGGCCCCGCGTTAGTCGGTCGTTGCCTTACGCTCTCAAAGGCGCCGCGTCCCTGCGCGGCGCTTGGTGATGCTGTACTTCCTGCAATAGATTGGCTCGACGCGCGCATCGATGTCGTCATGAAGCCGATAGTATTTGAGCGCAGTTTGGCCTTTTCGGTCGAAAACGTCAGTGTCGGTGGCCGTTTCGACGTGGGTAAATCTTGCTCCATCCCGCTCATAGGTGGCCGCCTTTGCGTGCTGGTCGAGCAACAAAGTGTGCGCGTACGCGATCAGGTCGCGCGCGAAATAAAAGCGGCGCTCGATCAAGATAGTCTCAAGCGTGAAACAGCCACCGCAGTTCGCCGTTATCTTGATGAAATCGCGTCAATCCCCGCTCTGGGAGTGCGGAAAGTCTCGATGACAGCGGGTTCCGTCGCAATTACCTTAGCACTTGGTCGGTAATATTGGTTGCAAACATATGCAGACAATGCGCAATACCGAAATCGCATATCAAAACAAGCTTTGAAATCAGCGTAGATTTTTCTCTGTCACGGACTTGTCGCATTGCGCTCACGCGCGTAACACTCGCGACTAAGCTCTCAGTCCATTTAACAATTTTGAAGTATCACAGTCCGCGTATGTCACACAAAATCTCGCACGTTTCGCTGCGCCAGCTACTTGCCGCAGAACGCTTGTTCGTCATGGCACGCTATCAGCGCCACTACGAGTGGAGCCGTCGCGAAATGGAGCATTTAACAAACGACATCGGCGATGCCTTCGAAGAGCATTTGGCGAATCCCGGTGCCAACGTCTGCCATTTCTTCAATTCCGTAATCCTCTACCCTGATAAAAATGGTGCTTTGCAGGTCGTCGATGGTCAGCAGCGCTTAACCTCGCTCGCCCTGCTGCTCGCCGTCGCACGCGAACAACTGGCAAACACTGCAGCAACGAGCGAGATTGACGCCATACTCGCACTACCACCCATAACGCCCGGCGGCCCAAGGCGTCAGCGGTTGACGCTTCATCGCGGCGACAACGAAACCTTTGGTTCAATCGTTCTGACAGGCGCCGGAATCCCAACGGAGGAAAGCAAACTCAAAAACGACCGGCCCGGCGCTGAGCGCCTTCTCAATAACGCCTATTTCGCCCGCAATTGGTTTGTTTCGATTCGCCCCGAGGATCGTGCGGCGTTGGTAAAGTTCATCGCCGATAGCTGCAACTTTGTCGAAATCCATGTCGCGAACGAGACCGAAGCCTTTCGCATTTTCGAAACGGTCAACAGTCGTGGAAGTCCAATCTCGCCTCAAGACGTCCTTCGCTTCTCATTAATTGAGTATGCCACAGACGATCCAAAAAAACGCGAACAGCTGTTTGCACGTTGGGATGAGCTTGAAGCGGAGCTTGGAGGCGATGGATTGCGTCGCTTCATCGCCAATTGGCGGTCACGAGCATCGGGTCGTATTCGGGCGCGCACGCCCATGCATCGCGCCATCATCGATAGCTTCGATATCCCAGCCCAAGCACTCGATTTCCTCGAGCGCGAACTGAACGCCGACATCGCCCTTTTTGCGGAAATAAACAGTGCCGACGCAGCCATATCAGATCCAGCAGCCAAGGACCGTATTGACATGCTGCTGCAGTCACTACGGCTGATAAAATTCGATGACTGGGTGCCGATTGCCTCGGCGACCTTGGAGTGCTGGCGCAAAGAGCCAGAAAAAGTCATTCAGGTTCTCACCGAGTTGGAGCGTCATAGTTGGTACTATTACCTAAACTCGACCTCGAAAGGCATCGCGCCTGAGCGCCGCGAGCAGTTGAATGGCGTCATGAAACTGCTGAAGTCCGGAGACTCAGCCGATGCGATTACGCTGAAACTTCGCTTAGATGCCCGTGAGCTTGAACGCTTGCGTAATGCCTTGCCAGATCAAGTCGATCCGCGGTCGCCGTGGTTGCGGTCGTTGATGGTCCGGCTAGAGATGGCGCTGACGCCACATCGCGATCGCATCAATCGCGAAGAGGTGACGGTCGAACACATACTGCCCAAGAGCGCCACAACCCAAGCGTGGTTGGCTGAATTCAATTTTGATCAGTCCCTCATGTATCGCTACGCAGAAAATCCCGGCAACCTCTGCGTCCTGCCCGAGGCCCTCAATAATTTGCTCGGTAGCAAAATCTATCCAACCAAACAAAAGATTATTCGCAATTACGGCGCACACAAAAAGTACGCGCTTGCTGCCGATTTTCATACCGAACAGCGTTGGAACGCCGCTGTGATTGAGCGCCGCGCCGAGTGGATGCGCGCCACTCTGCGCCAAATTTTTAATCTCTAATCCTGCAAACATCTATCGCTTCGTATAATGCAAACGGGGGCGGCTCATTGAGCCGCCCCCACAATGTCTTTTCTCAAAAATGCAGCGAGCTTCAGTCCTCTTTCTTGCGCGGAATGCCTGGCACCGACCCCGCGGCCTTCGGGCGCTTGTCTTTGGGAGCCGCAAGCGCTGGCTTCTTGCCAGGTGGTTCGATGACCTCGGCCACGACTTCCATCTCGTCGCCTTCGTCTTCCGTCGACTTCGGACGCTTGGATGGGTCCATCGGCACATAGTCAAAGGCCAGATGTCGCTTGAGACCTTCGCCTTCCAATCGAATTTTGACCAAACCACCATTGACCAGTCTGCCGAACAGAACCTCGTCCGCCAGTGGCTTCTTGATGTGATCCTGAATGACGCGCGACATCGGTCGCGCACCATATTTCTCGTCGTAGCCGGTTTCGGCCAGCCACCGAGCCGCAGGTTCGCTGAGTTCGATCGTGATGCCGCGATCAGCCAACTGCGCTTCGAGTTGGAACACGAACTTCTCGACGACCTTCATGATCACTTCGAGTGGCAGGTTGGCGAACGGAATAACCGCGTCCAAGCGATTGCGGAATTCCGGAGTAAACAGCCGGTTGATCGCCTCGTTGTCGTCGCTCGACTTCTTCGACGAACCAAACCCGATAGCCGATTTCGCCATGTCGGACGCGCCCGCATTCGTCGTCATGATCAGGATGACGTTGCGGAAGTCGACAGCTTTGCCGTTGTGATCCGTCAGTTTTCCATGGTCCATGACCTGCAGCAGGATGTTGTAAAGATCCGGATGTGCCTTCTCGATCTCATCAAGTAGCAACACGCAATGCGGATGCTGATCGATGCCATCGGTCAACAGCCCACCTTGGTCAAAGCCGACATAACCCGGAGGCGCACCAATCAGACGCGACACCGAATGCTTCTCCATGTACTCGCTCATGTCGAAGCGCAGTAATTCGATGCCCATCAACGCGGCGAGCTGCTTCGCAACTTCCGTTTTACCAACACCCGTCGGCCCCGAGAACAGATAGCAGCCAATCGGCTTCTCTGGCTCGCGCAAGCCCGCGCGTGCAAGCTTGATCGCCGCCGACAGTGACGAGATCGCTGTGTCCTGACCGAACACCAGTCGTTTCAAATCTTTCTCAAGATTGAGCATCACATCGGCGTCGGACTTGGTCACCGTCTTCGGCGGGATCCGCGCCATGGTCGCAACCGTGGCCTCAATCTCCTTCACCGTGATGCGCTTTTTGCGCATCTTCTCCGGCACCAGCATCTGTGAAGCGCCGGTCTCGTCGATGACGTCAATGGCTTTATCCGGCAATTTGCGGTCGTTGATATATTTCGCCGACAACTCAACCGCCGCCTTGATCGCCTCGTTGGTGTATTTGAGCTTGTGATACTCCTCAAACACGGGCTTCAAGCCTTTGAGAATCTCAATCGCATCTTCGACCGTTGGCTCTTTCACGTCGATCTTTTGGAACCTGCGCACCAACGCGCGGTCCTTTTCGAAGTGCTGGCGGTATTCCTTGTAGGTCGTCGAGCCGATGCAGCGCAGCGCCCCCGATTGCAGCGACGGCTTGAGCAAATTCGAGGCATCCATAGCCCCGCCCGACGTTGCGCCTGCAC
>JABFRJ010000156.1 GCA_013141255.1 Hyphomicrobiaceae bacterium | reverse complement strand
CGCTCATTGTCGGGGCGATAGAGATAGTACGCCTCGTCGATGAACAGCACGCCACCCATTGCACGTTTTAGAACATCCTTTGTTTTTGGTGCTGTGTGGCCAATATATTGGCCAACGAGATCATCGCGCGTGACCGACACGAGATGACCTTTGCGCACATAACCCAACCGATACAGCAATCCGGCCATTTTTAACGCGACTGTCGTTTTCCCAGTGCCTGGGTTTCCAGTGAAGCTCATGTGCAGTGTTGGTGCTTCATGAGCGAGCCCAAGGCTACGGCGGGCTCTCTCAACAATCAACAGCGCAGCAATTTCACGAATACGCTGTTTCACGGGCTTGAGGCCGACTAGTTCACGATCAAGCTCTGCTAGGACCTCGGCCACGCCGGAGTCGTGGAACTCCTTAGCAAGATCGACATGCGTCACTTTCGGCGCCGGATCTGTATCGGTTGCCATGACGACCTACGTCTCCTTGCTGCACGCATGTGTGGTGATCGACCAATCGTGTGTCATGATCCAGACGTGCCACCCACAAGCGCGCAACTCGTCTGGTGACGTCGTTTTATCTGGCTTTCTCCCTGACCGTCTTCCACGAGTACGTTTGAGAGCGCCCTTTCCCGTCGCTCCGCGTCATTTCGATTTGTGGCTCAATCTTTGGGCGATTGACAATGAATGACATCATCACGGTTTCCCAGCCACGCGTGGAATCGAATGCATTGAGCCTGATATAGCTGTCAGGGTGTGTCTTTCGACATCCCGTCAATTCCATCATCACGCCTTTCGCATCCTTCAAATCAAACATTGGGTGGCCCCACATCGACCAATACGTATTCCGTGGATGTGGATCATCTGTGAACTCGACACCAATGGCCCAGTTGCGACCTAGGCAATAATCTACCTGTGCTGTGATCTGCGCGTCCGTGAGATCGGGAAGGAACGAGAAGCAGCCTTGAGTTATTCGCATTGAATTATATCCTTTGTCTTAAGCTTAGCCTGACACGCTTGGCGTGGGTGCGAAATCTGACGTATCAGTTGATGTGTAATTGAAAGTAATATCGCCCCACACATCGAGCGCCGCTTCGAGAGGTTTGCACCACTTGGCAGCGGCCCGAAGGATCTCAGGCCCTTGATTTTTTATGTCTTTGCCTTCGTTGCGTGCAAGCACCATGGCTTCAAGTGCAACACGGTTGGCTTGCGCACCCGCTTGGATGCCCATGGGATGCCCGATGGTTCCGCCACCGAACTGCAAAACGACGTCGTCGCCAAACAAATCGAGCAACTGATGCATTTGTCCTGCGTGAATACCGCCTGAGGCGACCGGCATCACTTTCTTCAAATCTGCCCAGTCTTGCTCAAAGAAGATCCCGCGTGCGAGATCGACTTCGTTTTTGTTCTCGCGGCATACGTTGTAATAGCCCTGCACCGTGAGGGGATCGCCTTCCAATTTACCGACGGCGGTACCTGTATGGAGGTGGTCGACGCCAGCAGCACGCAGCCACTTTGCGATCACGCGGAACGAAATTCCGTGGTTCTTCTGGCGCGTGTAGGTGCCATGCCCCGCGCGGTGCATGTGCAAAATCATATCGTTCTGACGACACCATTCGGATATCGATTGAATAGCGGTCCAACCGATAATCAAATCGACCATGACGATGACCGATCCTAGTTCCTTTGCGAATTCGGCGCGACGATACATCTCCTCCATTGTACCGGCTGTAATGTTGAGATAATGGCCTTTGACTTCGCCGGTTTGTGCCGAGGCCAAGTTGACGGCCTCCATGCAGTACAAGAAGCGGTCACGCCAATGCATAAACGGTTGCGAGTTGATGTTTTCGTCATCTTTCATGAAGTCGAGACCGCCCCTCAGGCCCTCATAAACGACGCGACCGTAGTTTTTTCCAGACAAACCAAGTTTGGGCTTGGTCGTCGCGCCCAATAGGGGCTTGCCGAATTTGTCGAGGCGTTCCCGTTCGCCGACGATACCAGTTGGTGGCCCCTTGAAGGTTTTCAGATAGGCAACTGGCAACCGCATGTCTTCGAGACGTGCCGCTTTGAGAGGTTTGAACGAGAATACGTTGCCAATGATCGATGCGGTCAGATTCGCAATTGAGCCCTCTTCGAATAGAATAATGTCGTAGGCAACGTAGCAGAAGTATTGCCCCGGGGTGCCCGGCACCGGCTCGACGCGGTAAGCCTTGGCACGGTATTGATCACAGGCTGTCAAACGATCCGTCCACACTACCGTCCAGGTTGCTGTTGAACTTTCACCTGCGACCGCGGCTGCGGCCTCGATTGGGTCGACGCCCTCCTGCGGTGTAATGCGAAACAGTGCGATCAAATCGGTGTCCTTCGGGACATAGTCACCTTGCCAGTATCCCATTTGGGCGTACTTGAGCACACCAGCTTTGTAACGCTCTTTGCCCTTAAGTTCAGTCTTGCTCTTGTCTTGCATGGTACGCTCCCTGGTCGAACATCACGTTCGGAATTGCATTAGGCGGCTTTGGCAACATTGATTTTTGGGTCGAGCACGCCCTTGGCATAAAGCTTCGCCATCTCGCTCATCGGGATCACTTTGATCTTACCCGCTTGGCCGGCGGTACCAAAGGCATCGAAACGCTCGCGACAGACTTTGGCCATCGCGTCCATGGCGGGCTTCAGAAACTTTCTTGGATCAAATTCAGAGGTCGATGTCGCTGCGATCCGCCTGAACTCGGCGGTGCCTGCCAAACGGAGGTCTGTGTCGATGTTGATCTTGCGCACGCCCATCTTGATCCCGCGCACAATCTCTTCGACTGGCACGCCATAGGTTTCACGCATTTTGCCGCCATGGGCATTGAATACTGCCTGCCACTCCTCAGGAACGGATGACGATCCGTGCATGACTATGTGCGTATTCGGTAGCTTTTTGTGAATGGCCTCGATGACGTTCATTGCAAGGACGTCGCCAGTCGGTTTGCGCGTGAACTTGTATGCGCCATGTGAGGTGCCGATGGCGACTGCGAGTGCATCGACCTTCGTATCAGCAACGAACCGAAGTGCTTCATCAGGATCTGTCAGCAGCATCGATCTATCGAGTTTGCCTTCAAATCCGTGCCCGTCCTCGGCCTCACCGTGTCCGGTCTCCAGTGAACCTAAGCAACCGAGCTCGCCTTCAACCGACGCGCCGACCATATGCGCCAGCTCGGAGACCTGACGCGTTATCCGAACATTGTAATCATAATCAGCGGGCGACTTTGCATCTTCTTTTAGCGATCCATCCATCATGACGCTGGTGAAGCCACTTTGGATTGCAGATAGACACGTCGCAACATTGTTGCCGTGATCCTGATGGATACAGATAGGGATCTGCGGGTACATCAATTCCAGCGCTTCCATCATCTTTGCTAGCATGATGTCATTGGCATAGGTGCGAGCGCCACGGCTGGCCTGAATGATCACCGGGCTGTCGGTGGCTTTTGCTGCCTCCAAAATCGCGAGGCCCTGCTCCATATTGTTGATGTTAAACGCAGGTACGCCGTAGCTATGTTCTGCGGCATGATCGAGCAATTGGCGGAGTGTTATGCGGGCCATTTAGATCTCCTGATAGGTCAGTCGCTTCGCTTCAGCGACGATTGCATCGGCTGTAATGCCAAAGTGTTTGTAAAGTTCAGGTGCTGGTGCAGATGCGCCAAACCCGGTCATTCCGATGAAGACATCGGCCGGTCTGAGCCAACGGTCCCAACCCTGTCGGATTGCAGCTTCGACACCTATTCGGGGCGCCGTTCCGAGAACGTCGTCTTGATAGTCCTGCGGCGATTTTTCGAACTGTTCCCAACACGGCATCGAGACGACAGCTGCATTAATTCCAAACTCAGCCAGCCGCTTGGAGGCTTCGACGGCGAGCGAAACCTCCGAACCCGTCGCCATCAAAGTCACGTGACGCTGCCCATCGCAGTCCAACAACACATAGGCGCCGAGCGCTGTCAGATTAATATCGGAATGGCTGGTGCGCAGCAGCGGGAGGTTTTGTCTCGTCAGACACAAAACGGTCGGAGTCGATGGATTGCGCAGCGCGACCGCCCACGCCTCCGCAGTCTCGACAACATCAGCTGGTCGAATGACGTTCAAGTTCGGGATAGCGCGCAAGCTCGCGATCTGCTCAACAGGTTGATGGGTTGGACCATCCTCACCCAACCCAATTGAGTCGTGTGTCATGACATAAACGACGCGCAACCCCATCAATGCTGAGAGCCTAATGGAAGGTCGACAATAGTCTGCAAAGGCTAGGAAGGTTCCGCCATATGGAATGAACCCACCGTGTAGTGCGATGCCATTCATGACTGCGGCCATGGCGTGTTCACGGATGCCGTAATTTATGTAGTTGCCGGAATAGTCGCCAAGCGTGACTGATTTGTGGGCCTTCACGCGCGTTCCATTTGAGCCCGTGAGATCCGCCGACCCGCCGATGAG
>JABFRJ010000117.1 GCA_013141255.1 Hyphomicrobiaceae bacterium | reverse complement strand
CGTGAAGCGGTTAGCCGATCGCGCGACAAAACTTAAAGAGAGTGTGCGACCGGATATGCGTGAAGCGGTAAGCCAATCGCGCGACAAAACTTAAGGAGAGTGTGCGACCGGATATGCGTGAAGCGGCTAGCCGATCGCGCGACAAAACAGAGGGTTGCAACCGCCTCTCTCGTCAAAAATTAGGTTAATTACGCCGCCCTCCGCCCCGGCCAGCACCGAAAATCTGCGCCCAGATCCTTTAGACCCCCCACCGGACCAGGCCGAAACCTGCCAACACTCGACGAACGGTCAATATTTTTAAAAAAAATCTGCAGCAAACTTTCCTACTGCTCGTTAGTGATTTTTTATAACTGCGTTGTGCTCCGAACCCATCCACACCTCAGAATTGCAGCCCGCGGACGATCATCTCAGCAATCACGGTTGATATCGATCAAATTGATAATAATCAAACCTCGCCGTGGTTACCAAAATCAAAATTAAAACAATCAAATTGCAAAAACCAAAAAATATTCAACCTCGGAATTGCATCGAATTGTTTGTTTTTATTTCATCGAGGTTCAATCTGATTTGCCTAGTTTTGGGTTTGGATCTTAGTGTGCAGGAGGCTGTTTATGATCCCTACCCAGAAACTCTCGGCTCGGGCTGATATGTCCGAACGGGAACAAGCAATATCGAAAGGACCGAGCCCAGGCTCGATGCTCCGTTCGTTTTCAAAAGACCGCCGCGGTTCCGTGGCGATCATTTTCGCGCTCATGATCTATCCAGTGCTCATGCTGGTAGGCTTCGGCGTTGACTTCAGCCGCACGCTCGCCGTGCGCGTCCGGATGCAAACCATCATGGATGCGGCAGCTCTTGCTGGCGCTCGCGCTGCCCAAACCGCAGCAACGAGCGAAATCCTGGCAAAAGCCGACGAAGCAGCGAAGGCTTACTTCAACGCCCAAGACATCGGCTCCGTTGTCCCAGGCTCGAAGTCGCTCGGTGCGCTGCAAGCCAACTCGGCAAAAACCGAGTTCACTTGGGAAGCTCAGGCTTGGATCCAGACCCCGTTCATGAATGCGGCGTCGATGCTCGTCAATAAGGCCGCCTCGCCAGCCGCTGCAGGCATCAGCCAGTGCAGCCAAAGCTGGTGGAGTTGCCAGCAGGTCAAATCGACTGCAGCTGCATTGCTCCAGTCAGGTAAGGGCGACTCAAGCATCGAAGTGTCGATCATGCTCGACATCACCGGTTCGATGGGCGGTAACAAGATCGCAGATCTGAAGCTCGCGGCCAAAGACGCTGTCGACATTCTGGTCTGGGCCGATCAGTCGAAAGCCACGTCGCGTGTTGCTCTGGTTCCATTCGCTGAAGATGTGCGCTTGCCCACATTGGCTGCGTTCCAAAAGGCCGTCGGCACATCGAATGTCTCAACCGCAACATCTGGCACTGGCTTGAAGTATGCCTCAGTCACCACCACCAATAAAGATGGTGAAACCAAGACCAAGAAATACTATCAACCGAAGGACCAGTATTGCGTCGTCGAACGTCCCGGCACCAACAAATACAGTGACATCACACCCAACGCGACCAACGGGTATTCACTTCCACGCCGCTTTTCAAAAAGCGACGACGAGTGCGATGTCCCGTCGGCTGCAGCAATCCAGCCATTGACCAGCAATAAAACGACCTTGAATACCAAGATCGATGCATTATCTGTCGTTGGCGCAACCGCAGGCCAAATTGGTACCGCTTGGGCTTGGTATACTCTATCTCCAGACTGGAATGATCTGTGGGATGCAGACGAAAACAAACCAAAAGCTTACGGTACCGAAAAACTGAAAAAAATCGCCATTCTTATGACCGACGGTGACTACAATACTCAGTACGATCAGTACGGAGTCAAAACCAGCGGTTCGGGTGTAAACGGAGACGCAGACCAACAAGCTCCGCAGTTATGTACCGGTATGAAAGCTAAAAACATCGAAGTCTTCGCTGTTGGCTTCATGGTCAGCAGCGACGCAGAAACCCTCTTGAAAAACTGCGCCACCGACATCAGCCACTATTATGCCGCGTCAAACGGTGAAGCACTCCGCATGGCCTTCCGCGACATCGCATTGAAGATATCAACATTGCGCCTGTCGAAGTAAGGCAGCACCTCCTGCAACCAAAATCCCGGAGCGGCGTTAGCCTCTCCGGGATTTGGCGTTTCTGGATCAAGACAACCGCGGACTTATTTATCTTCGCCAAACCCATCGATAACCAGTGCCGCCAGCGCCTCAATCGCCTCAGGCGCTTCCGGGCCCTCAGCATCAAGCCGGATCGTTGTTCCCAGGCTCGCACCCAACATCATCAGTCCCATAATCGACGTGCCACCCACCGTCGAACTTTCGCGGCTCACGCGAATGTTGGCATTGAATGTCTCAGCGCACTTCACAAACTTAGCCGAAGCTCGCGCATGCAATCCCTTGCGATTGACGATTGTTAAAACAGCAAATGGCCGCTCGACAGTTCCACTCACTGGACCATGCCTCGCGACACAACGCTCACACGGCCAAGCGAACAATCGCGCAACATCTTGATCGACAAATCAGGCCCCCGCATCTTAACTTTCACCCGACAGCACCTGACTTGCGACCGAGATATATTTCCGCCCAGCATCTTTCGCGGCCGTCACCGCTTGCCGCAATGGCGCTTCCCCGCGCACGCTGGCGAGCTTGATCAACATCGGCAAATTAATACCGGCAATCACTTCGGCGCCCGTCTCATCCATAATATTGATTGCAAGATTGGACGGCGTCCCCCCAAACATATCGGTCATAACAATCACACCATGATCCGATTGCACACGACTGACCGCAGCGATCAATTCCGCCCGCCGTGCATCCATATCGTCTTCCGGACCAATCGACAGCGTCTCAAGCCGCTCCTGTCGCCCAACAACGTGCTCAAGCGCTGCTCGAAATTCCTGCGCGAGCCCACCATGGGTGACGATGACAACGCCAATCATGAATTTCCTAATCCCCCAAGCGACCCGGTTCTAAACCCGCAGTGCCCCGCATGCATCTCGGCCCGTTTGTGACAATTCAAGCCCGTTTCTGACAATCCAAGCCTGTTTCTGACAATCCAAGCCTGTTTCTGACGATCCAAGCTTGAGCGCGGCATGATGGTGAGGTCACTTCTGAATGACAAGACCAAAAACAGTAGCACATATATCCGATTCTGATTTTGAATACCGGTCAATTGGTAAGTCTCGGACCAAACAGTAACGGCGCCAACCAAAAGGCGGCGCCGCTACGTCAGTCATCACAATTCTGATAGCCTCACACGTTGACGGGTACAAAGGCATACCCTGTCCCGTCTTTCTTAATCGTGCCAGCCCCTGGTAAACCCCAGTGATAGCCATTGATCATGGCTTTATCTGCAATCGCACGGTCAAATACCTTCCGCCGCGTTGCTTCCGCCATCTGCGCGTCCATATCGAACACCGCATGCCAGCCCGGATTGCGCACGAACAACACCGGAATATTGGTGATGTCACTCGACACGATCAGTTGCTTCTTACCCGAGCTGACGACATAGCCGGTATGCCCCGGCGTATGCCCCGGCATCGACAACGCGCGAACCCCAGGGATAACCTCTTGGCCATCCTCGATTTGTCTCACATTCTTCCACTTCGGGAACACGGCTTGGATACGCCGAGCGTTGCCACGCGCCGCCTCTGGTAGCTTCTCGATCAGTGACGGCTCCATCCAAAACTTATACTCCGCCGCCGGCAGAACAATCTCCGCATCCGGAAACACACGGCTATTCGTCTCCTTCGAAATCATCCCCGAAATGTGGTCGGCATGAAAATGCGTGACAGCAATGACATTGATTTTCGCCGGATCCACACCGGCCTTATACATATTTTTCGCCATCATAAGCCCAGCCGTCGGCGCCAACTGCCCGCCTGTACTGGAGTCGAACATCAGCGTTTTGCCTTTGCTCTTGATCACAGTCACCGTGAAAGTAATCGGTACGGTCTCGTCACTTTGACCGCCGCTTTTCAGTGCGGCTTTAACTTGCTCAACCGAAGCATTTTTCACAAATCCAGCATCATGCGCACGCTGCCACACGCCATCATAAATTTGCGTGACTTCGATATCGCCGACTTTGAATTTCACAAAGCCCTTATCGAGGATCGACTTTGCCGTTGCCTTCTGAGCTTGTGCATCACCAATAAATGCCACGCGTTTGTCGAGACCAAACACTGCGCCTGCGGCAGCAGCGGAAAGAACGAGAGTGCGACGGCTGGGCTTAAACATGAGTAATCCCTTTCAAATGGTCGGAATATCGTCTCACGGCAGCGTGCCAGGCACATACCATCTGCCACACACTATCTGTGATCACGCCGCAGACTATGCACATCCCATCAGAGCGCTAGGTCTCAAAATGCAGGCTCACGCCTATGTGATCAGCCATACAGGCGCCGAATAATGCGCGGCGAAAGCCCGAGAAAATAGCCACTGAGACAGACAAAATTGCGCAGACTGCGCCGCGTATAACCTTCAGACTTGTACCGAACCGCACTTGTCACGGCTCGTGTCCGCAACATCCGCATCCGAGCGCGACCCAGTTTCCGCACGATTTCAACGTCTTCCATCAGCGGCAGAGCCGAATATCCGCCGATCTCGCGGTAAAGCTGTCGGGGCAGCAATAACCCCTGATCGCCATACGGCAAGCTCAAGACCAAACACCTGACACGCACCAACTTTTCAAGCACACGTGGCCGAAACCCAAAATCGTCGAGCGCAAACGTGAACGCTGCCGCAGCCACCCCTTGCCGCCCAAAATCCACACGCTCCATAAACGCAATCGCCTCCCTCTCCCACCCGGGCTCTAACTGGGTATCAGCATGGAGGAAAAGCAACCAAGGCTGTCGCGCCTGCTCTGCACCCAATTTGAGTTGCGCGCCCCGCCCCAACGCGTCCCCCTTTACCAAGATTGCACCAGCATCATCAATAATTGCCAGGGTTCTATCCGTCGACCCACCGTCAACAATTATAACCTCCCTCACCACCCCCTCGACCACGCTCGGCACCAGCGCAGTCAATGTCGCGGCCAAGCTTTGTTCGGCATTCAGCGTCGGAATAACAATTGAAATCATTGGCTTGCAATCAGCTTTCGTCGAACGGCCTTTAGTCACACGAGACGCGGCGCACTATAGACAGGACCACAAACTGCACAACGTCGACGCATGTTCTTTATTTGTTCCTTTGAGTGTGCTACAGATGGGTCAATGACAATCAACCGAGGCCGTAGCTATGAGTGGCACAACCAATGGCGGCATCGCTGACGAACGACGACATGGGCGTGGTGCCATCTCCAATCATACCGGTCGCTTCGAACCGCAGACGCGGGACAGTTTCGACGACGGATGGGAGAGCCTCGCCGAACTCGGGTCTTTCAAAACAACTGTCACCATCGAACCCGCGAAAAGCATAATCGCCCGCAACACGAGCCCCGACATCTCCTTCGAACAATCCATCAATCCCTATCGCGGCTGCGAACACGGCTGCATCTACTGTTACGCCCGTCCAACTCATGCCTACCTCGGGCATTCACCAGGCCTCGATTTTGAAACCCAGCTCTACGCCAAAACAAACGCCGCAGAGCTGCTTGAGCGCGAATTATCAGCCAGACATTATGTGCCTAAAGTGATTGCTCTTGGCGCCGTAACCGACCCATACCAACCCATAGAACGCACCTACCAGATAACGCGCCAAATACTAGAAGTCTTAGAACGCGCCAACCATCCCGTCGGCATTGTGACCAAATCGGCCCTGGTCACGCGCGACATCGACATTCTGTCGCGCATGTCAAAGAAAGGTCTGGTCAAAGTCGCAATCTCTGTCACGACGCTTGATCGCAAAACCGCCCGCAAAATGGAACCACGCGCACCCACTCCACAAAAGCGTCTAGATGCAATCAAGATGCTTTCTGACGCCGGCATCCACACCACCGCGATGGTCGCCCCGATAATCCCTGCGATAAACGACGACGAAATCGAATCCATTCTCGATCAAACAACCAATCACGGCGCTAAAGCCGCCGGCTATGTCCTGCTGCGCCTGCCACTCGAACTAAAGCAACTATTCCGCGAGTGGCTCGACGCCGAATTCCCCGAACGCGCCAAACGTGTCATCAATATCTTGCAGTCGATGCACGGCGGTAAAGACTACACGTCAGAATTCGGCATTCGCCAGCGCGGCACCGGCCCCTACGCTGATCTCATCGCTCAACGCTTTCGAAAAGCATCCCAACGTCTCGGTCTCAACCGTCGTGAAATCTTTCGCCTCCGGACAGATCTCTTCACGCCGCCAACCCGTCTGGGCGGCCAAATGCCTCTGTTTTAAACACGTAAAGATCACAGCCGGTACGAGCAACAGAAGGCCCAAATCCTAAATCAAGCTTTTGGCAGCACTTTCCATACCCGCAGTGCCTTCGCTTCCGTCGGTAAAGTCACCGCTTCCAAATAAGGTACTCGCCCGCCAGAAAGCATGACACGCTCCAAACCCAAGCCCGACAACTGTAACGCTCCGTCGGTGTTAGCGGCACTATCAGGGACGCAAAGCACGAGATAATCTGCACCAATGTCGCGCAATCGTTGCTCAGCAGAGGCAGGCTCCGCAGTCATTATCTGATCAAGTGTGATTATATCCAGCCCCATCCGATGATAGGGCGCGGCCAGCACGCGATGCGGTGTCAACGCCACAGCGAACGGCCCAATGTCGATTGGCGCAACGACCAATCCAGGCTTCAACGCCTTCAGTGTCGAAACTGCCTTGGTCGACCGACATATCGCGGTATCGCCTGCCATCTTACCTTCAAGAACATTTTTGGAAGCACCAGCGATCTTCAGCACAGCCGTGGCTCCCAATCCAATAACTGACTGGCTCACAAGTAGCACGGCCAGGATCTGCACACTCAAAACCGAGAGTTGTGCCGTCCCGCGCAGTTGCCCAATCAACGTCGCAACAGCAATCACGGCAAACCATGCAGCATAGGGGATCAGCTTCACTTGCCACACAGCGCCCAGCGTTGCCACAGCGATTAAAACGACAAGCCCGATCCGAAATATCTGTTGCCCTTCGCCGCGCATAAGCAGGTAAAGAGCCGCGGCTATGCCCATCAGTTGGCTGACACCAAATAAGACCGCCAGCATCGGATGAGCAACCCCCATGCGGAAAAGACTGAACCCTTCTTGGACTTGATCAAGCCAAATACCTTTAATGCCCGGATTAATCTCGCCAAACGGACCCGCAAGGCATTTAGGCTCGAGCATTCCATAGATAACAAGCCCAACCGCAACTGGTGCACCCATAATTGCAATTGCGCGCGACAAAGCCAATTGAGGTTGACCGCGAGAAATCAGTGTTAGCCCCGTGGCCCCACTGATGGCCAAAACAACTGCATTGAGCGACAACGCATCACAATGCACTTGGAACCATTGTGTTGGCCCGACAGTCAGCACAAACACAACAGCCACAACTGCCGCAAACGTCTGTCCGAACCGCGCTAATTGAAAGCGAAGTTCAGGCCGCGCCAAAGCTGCACAGCCAACGGCGGCCAACAACGGCACGACAAGCGCCAGAGCTTCATATCCAACTGCAACACTGATCGCCAGCAAGGCACCCGCTTCGACGCTCCCCCTTGCATCTTGCTTGATCCTCAGGAGCGCAAGCGCACCAACAACCGCTCCCAAAATCATGACATTGTGATGATCAATTCGGCCCGCTTTAAACTGTGCCAGACCGCCGAAACACGATACCGCAATAAGCAAAAAAAGCACTGCCGTTCGTGCATTCGCATGCATCTCGACTTCGCGCACCAGCAGTCTGAAAAATAAAACCATCAGCAGCGTAGGCCATAAAATCCGGACCAAAAGTTCTGCGGTTGGCACCGTAAAAAATAGTTGCAACATCAACAGCAACAGAGCAATCGGCAAATCGATCAAACGAGACCAATGCGATACCAAAGGAGCCGCACCGCCAAACCGTCCCAGAGTTGTATCAAACCATGAAGCGCCAGCCATGAATTCGCGCACTTGGACCATCCGCGTCGCGTCATCGGTGTCACCGAGCGAGTTTAGAAGGCCGCCCGGATCCTGGCCGAGCCCACGCAGCATACAAAATCCAGCAGCAACAATGCACCACACCCAACGCGATTGTATAAGTCGCGCAATATCAGGTTGTATCGATCTTGCATCCAACTCCGCTACGCCAGACATCTTGCCCCCTTGCATGTCGGCCTCGTAGAGGCACCCGACCGGTATCTCACACGCTAAGCCAACCGCATTTAAGGGTTCTTAATGCTGCGGCGCGGAACGGTGCCGTCAATCCAAGCAACAGCGCACGAAAAGGCAAACTGAAACACATTATTTAGAGTTTGGACACTATATCTCGATCATGCGTCTGCTTCGCCACCCCATTGCGTTTTGGCAGTCACGACGTCCGGATTAAATACAGCTTCGAGGGCACCATGTCTGAACGCGAGATGCCGCACTCTGACGTATTCGTCATTGGCGCGGGTCCTGCTGGCCTCACCGCCAGCTACCTTCTGACAAAACAAGGAGTTGCAACGACCGTCATCGAAGCAGACCCGGTTTATGTCGGCGGCATCAGTCGCACCGTGAATTACAAAGACTTCCTGTTTGATATCGGCGGTCACCGCTTCTTCTCAAAATCAAAAGAAGTCGTAGACCTCTGGAAAGAAATTCTTCCGCAGGATTTCATCACCCGTCCGCGCATGAGCCGCATCTACTACGATGGCAAGTACTACAGCTACCCGCTGAAAGCCTTCGAAGCACTCAACAACCTCGGTGTTGTCGAATCAGGCCTCTGTGTCTTGTCCTTCATGTACAAGCAGGCCTTCCCGAACGAAAAGCCCGTCACCTTCCACGAGTGGGTCGCCAATCAATTCGGTGAGCGCCTGTTCTCGATCTTCTTTAAAACCTACACCGAGAAGGTGTGGGGCATGAGTTGCGACGACATCTCCGCCGATTGGGCCGCTCAGCGCATCAAAGGCCTGGACCTCTGGACCGCCATGTCGAGCGCACTGCGCAACTCCATGCGTCCCAAAGGCGTCAAGGACGGCACCAAGGCCTACGACGGTGAAGTCATCAAGACCTTGATCGAAAGTTTCGAATATCCTCGCAAAGGCCCTGGCATGATGTGGGACGCCGCAGCGGCAAAAACCCGCGCTCAAGGCGGCATCATCCATATGGGTACTGCCCTTGAAAGCCTCGCCTACGATCAAGCGACCAAGCGTTGGACCATCACGGCAAAGACCATCGACGGCCAAACCAAGATGTTCTCTGCCAACCAAATCATCTCATCGGCGCCAATTCGCGAACTCGTACACTCGTTTGATGAAAAGCCTGCCTGCGTCGAAGCTGCCGACAAGTTGCGTTATCGCGACTTCATCACGGTATCCCTGGTCGTTGAAAAGCCCGACCTCTTCCCCGACAATTGGATTTACATCCACGAACCCAGCGTCAAGGTCGGCCGCATCCAGAACTTCCGCTCCTGGTCACCTGAATTGATCCCCAATCAAACCCAATCCTGCCTCGGCATGGAATATTTCTGCTTCGAAGGCGACGGCCTCTGGGCCGCGTCCGACGACGAACTGATCGCCCTCGGCAAGAAAGAACTGGCAATTATCGGCCTCACCACCGAAGACGACATCAAAGATGGCTGCGTTGTACGACAGAAAAAGGCCTACCCCGTTTACGACGACAGTTACAAAGCCAACGTCGAAACGATCCGTTCTGAGCTCGCCGAAAAGTATCCGACACTCCACCTCGTCGGCCGCAACGGCATGCACAAGTACAACAATCAAGACCACGCCATGATGACGTCGATGCTGACCGTCAAGAACATCATGTCGGGCGAAATGCAGTACGACATCTGGAACGTCAACGAAGACGCTGAGTATCACGAAGCCGGCAATTCAGGCGAAGAAGCAGCACTGAAGAGCGTCCGCATGGTTCCCCGCCGTGTCGGGAGTGCCGCGTGACAACGGAGGCTGCACATCCAGACGTAACGATGACCAAATCAGGCGCAGGGCAGTGGCGACCGTCACCCGCTCTCGTCGAGATGGTTCGGCAATTCCTAGGCTATGTCGCTGTATCCGGCGCGGCCTTGGCCGTCGACGTCTCCATCTACGCCTCGTTGTTACGCGTCCTCCCCTACGCCTCTTTCGCTGCCCCGTTCGGCTATGTCTTCGGCGTACTGACCCACTATATTCTGTCGTCTCGCATCGTCTTCCGCAAGCAGATCAACGCGCGCGGACTTTCCGCCGAAGTCCCCGTAATCGGCAAGTTCTTTGCAGCCGGCTTCACCGGCCTCCTGGTCACAACCCTCACGATCGCGCTCCTAGCAGACGTCATGGGTGTAAACCCGCTCATCGCCAAAGCCATCGCCGCAGGCATGTCGTTTGTCGCTGTTTTTACCAGTCTGCGCTTGTTCGTGTTCAGGTCCCCAGCCCCCCGATGAGCCCCGCTTAACCAGCCCAACCGAGGCCGCGAGGCTCTGCACAGGACGAGACCAATGTTCATCGCCAACTACCCGCTAAAAAGTTTCGTCCAAAAATTGATGATGTTCCGTGCGCTACCGCGCGACTACGTCACCTTCCATCCATATCGTGGCCTGCAAGCGCGCGCGCTTGAAGAAACGATGGATTTCATCACGGCCGAAATGCCCAAGGCGGTCGCCTTCGACACGCCAAAAGAATTGATGGAACAGGCACTGAAACTAACGCCTAAAACCGGCATCGTCGCTGAATTTGGGGTCAATGAAGGTGGCTCAATTGCTTTCATCGCCAAGACACTCGGAAAACGGGTTATCGATGGCTTCGATAGTTTCGAAGGCCTTCCCGAAGACTGGTCCGGCAACCAGATGTCTGCCGGCTATTTCAATCGCGGCGGCAAGCTGCCCAAAGTCCCATCAAATGTTCGTTTGCATCCGGGTTGGTTCAACGTAAGTCTGCCGAAGTATGTCACGGCCAACCCTGGCCCCGTCGCCTTCTTGCATGTTGATTGCGACCTCTATTCTTCCACCGCCACGATTTTCGAGCTGTTGGGCGCGCAATGCGGTCCCGGTACCGTCATTGTCTTCGACGAATACTTCAACTACCCCGCGTGGAAGACGCACGAGCACAAAGCCTTCACCGAATTTATCGCAAAAACTGGCCGCACGTTCGACTATATTGGCTACTCATTCAAGCAAGTTGCCATCATCTTGCGTTAACGTGGCATACGGCTATCCCCGTCCAAACCGCTTGTGAAATTCAGCAACCTTCTGCAGAACCTCGTCCGGCGCTTCCTCCGCTAGATAGTGCCCTGACGGCACCGGCGCGCCCATGACATGGTTTGCGCAATACGTCCGCCAAAGTTCGAGCGGCTCATACCACTGTCCGATTTTTCCCTTAGAGCCCCACAGAACCAACATCGGACATTGCACTAACTGCCTCGAGGCACGCGACGCCCGATCGTGCTCCAAATCAATCGTCGCCGCCGCCCGATAGTCTTCGCACATACCGCGGATCATCTCAGGATCGCGCACGTGCAATAGGTAATCAGCAAGCGCATCCTTATGAAAAAAACCATCATCCTTAGGTTCACGCGACGTGTGTGATCGAAACCAAGCGTCTGGCGCTGCTGATATAATATTCTCCGGGAACGGGTGCGGCTGCGCCATCCAAAACCAATGATAATACCCGAGCGCAAACTTCATATCCGTCCGCTCAAAGTGCTCAAGCGTCGGCACAATATCTAGCACAGCCAAACTCTTGACCCGCTTAGGATGATCAATGGCTAAGCGATGAGCAACGCGGGCCCCGCGATCATGTGCGACCACATCAAACGTCTCAAATCCGAAATGCGTCATCACTTCAACCATGTCGCGCGCCATCTCGACCTTTGCATAGGCCGCATGATCAGCAGTCGACGGCGGTTTCAGCGAGCCGCCATAGCCGCGAATATCCGCCGCAATGACAGTAAAACGCTCAGCCCAAACCGGCGCCACGCGATGCCACATCGCATGCGTCTGCGGATTGCCATGAACAAGCAGCAGTGGCGGTCCTTTTCCGCCCGTCCTCAAACGAACGTCACCATCGCGCACGCGCACAGTCTCAAGCTTGAAGTCTTTAAAAAAATCCAACACCACCCGCCTCGCACAAACTTCAATACGTCAACGTCGCCTTGATCGTCGCCAACTCCGCTTTCGTATCGGCATAACTCTCATAGAACTGCAGAGCCTGACGATACCAATACCTGCTATTGCTCTCGTCACCTTCGATTTTATGCAACACCGCATGAATCCAGCACGCGATCACATCATCCTCATCGCGCTGAACAATCGCATGAGCACCTGCCCAATCTCCTGCCAGCGCCAGGTCACACGCCCGCGTCAGTTCTGCTCGTTGAATTGCCATTTCACCCACCCGGTCCTTCGTAAATCGCACGCTGGACACGCATCACAACCATAACCCCAGTCATATCGATGTGTCCGGTCTCCGAGATAGCAAGTATGCGTCTCCTCAGTCACGAGGTCGACGAGTGCACGACCACCCAACGCCTCGGCCATCGCCCAAGTTCCAGCTTTGTCGATCCACATCAGCGGCGTCGCAACGACAAGCTCGCGCGCCAACCCAAGACTGAGCGCTTTGCCTAACGTCTGCAAAGTATCATTGCGACAATCCGGATAACCCGAATAGTCGGTCTCACACATGCCGCCAACCAGGGTCCCGAGCCCTCGCCGATAAGCAATCGCAGCCGCATACGTAAAGAACAGCAGATTTCGGCCAGGAACAAATGTTGTCGGCAGGCCCGACGCATCAACCTCAATGGCGACGTCCCGCGTCATCGCCGTGTCGGAAATTTGCCCAAAGGTATCAAGTCGGAGAAGTTGATCAGGACCAAGCCGCGATGCCCACAACGGGAAAGCGGCAACCAAGCCGGCACGGACCCGCCCTCGCGCCTCAAGTTCCACTCTATGCCTTTGACCATAGTCAAATCCTATGGTCTCAACCCGCTCAAACCGGTCGAGCGCCCAGGCGAGCGCAACGGTGCTATCTTGCCCCCCAGAAAAGAGTACCAAGGCTGTCGTCGTCACGGCATCCACCCACGCGGTTAATGATCATTCTTCTGCGGCGCAACATACCCTTTTCGAGCGCCCCGCACTCAGCTAAAACGCCGAGCAACCTAACCAACAGGAGCCCCAAGGCCATGACCGCAATTGTCGACATCGTCGGCCGCCAAATCCTTGATAGCCGCGGCAACCCCACCGTGGAAGTCGATGTCATCCTAGAAGATGGCTCCCAGGGCCGCGCCGCAGTGCCGTCAGGCGCATCAACCGGTGCCCACGAAGCAGTCGAACTCCGCGATGGCGATAAGAAGCGTTACCTCGGCAAGGGCGTACTCAAAGCCGTCGAAGCCGTTAACGGCGAAATCGCCGACGCACTCCGCGGCATGGAAGCTGAAGAACAACGCCGCATCGATAAAGCGCTAATTACACTCGACGGCACAAAAAATAAAAGCCGTGTCGGCGCCAACGCCATCCTCGGCGTCTCGATGGCTGTTGCCAAAGCAGCCTCTGATAGCTCAGGCCTCGCCCTTTTTCGTTATGTTGGTGGCACCTCGGCCCACGTTCTACCCGTCCCCATGATGAACATCATCAACGGCGGCGCACACGCCGATAACCCCATCGACATTCAAGAATTCATGATCATGCCGATCGGCGCCGATACCTGCGCAGATGCCATTCGCATTGGTGCTGAAGTCTTCCACACTCTCAAAAAGAACCTGAGTGAAGCCGGTCACAACACCAATGTCGGCGACGAAGGCGGCTTTGCTCCGAACCTTAAAAGCGCCGACGAAGCCCTCGGCTTTATTATGAAGTCGATTGAAAAGGCTGGTTTCAAACCCGGCTCCGACGTGATGCTCGCCCTCGATTGCGCCTCCACCGAATTCTACAAAGGTGGCAAGTACCACATCGCAGGAGAAGGCAAAACGCTCGACAGCCCCGGCATGGCGAAGTATCTCGCCGACCTGGTTGCCCGTTATCCCATCATCTCCATTGAAGATGGCATGGGCGAAGACGATTGGGACGGTTGGAAAGCCCTAACCGATCTCATCGGCAACAAGTGCCAGCTTGTCGGCGATGACCTTTTCGTCACCAACACCGAGCGCCTCTCGCGCGGCATCAAGCAAGGCATTGCCAATTCGATCCTCGTCAAGGTCAATCAAATCGGTTCACTGACTGAAACACTCGACGCCGTCAACATGGCACACGCGGCCCGCTATACAGCCGTCATGTCTCACCGTTCAGGCGAAACCGAAGATAGCACCATCGCTGATCTTGCTGTGGCCACCAACTGCGGCCAAATCAAAACCGGCTCGCTCTCGCGTTCGGACCGTCTCGCCAAATACAATCAGCTCATCCGCATCGAAGAAGAACTCGGCGACACCGCCCGTTACGCTGGCAAATCTATCCTGCGGACATCTTGAACTGGTATCGACCAAGCCAAAGTACAGCCCGACCATGCGGCCATGATTAAAGAGCGCCTCTGCCAGACTTCCGCAGAGGCGCTTTTTTAAAGCGCCTCGGCTTCCCAAGGACCGCAGCAAGAGCGTGCCTTGACTTCGCCGACCTCACATCCCAATCCTCCATGAAACGAGGACGTTCCAATGAGCATATCAATCGCACCCCAACGGGTTCTAAAAATTGCATTGGCACAAGCCAATCCAATCGTTGGCGACGTTGTCGGCAATGCCGACAAAATCCGCAGCTATCGCGCCAAGGCCAAAGAATTAGGCGCTGATCTCGTCTGCTTCCCAGAACTCTTCATCGCCGGTTATCCCCCCGAAGATCTCGCATTAAAGCCGGCGTTCGCGACCGCCTGTCACGTAGCCGCCGAAACTCTCGCATTGGAAACCGCTGACGGCGGACCTGGGCTCCTGTTCGGCACCATTTGGGTCGAAGACGGAAAAATCTACAACGCAGCCGTCATCGCCGATAGCGGCAACCTTCTCGGCGTGCGCTTCAAATCTGATCTACCAAATTACGGTGTCTTCGACGAGAAGCGCATCTTTACCGCAGGTCCACTTCCAGGCCCCATACTCTTTCGAGGGTGCCGCATCGGCGTGCCCATTTGCGAAGATATCTGGAAAGAAGATGTTGTCGAATGCCTCGCCGAGTGCGGCGCTGAGTTGCTGATTTCTCCAAACGGTTCTCCGTTCGACGCCAACAAGCCCGACCTGCGCATGAACGTCGCAGTCGCACGCGTGACTGAGTCAGGCTTACCGCTTGTTTATCTCAATCAAATCGGCGGTCAGGACGAACTTGTGTTCGACGGCGCATCTTTCGTACTCAACGCGGATTGCTCGCTCGCGGTGCAGATGCCAGCTTGGAAAGAAACCATCACGCTCACAACATGGACGCGCGGCCCTACTGGCTGGACATGCGACGCTGGCATCAAGGCTGTTCTCCCTGAAGGCGACGCTGCCACCTATCACGCCTGCATGCTGGGCCTGCGCGACTATGTGAGCAAAAATGGATTTCCCGGCGTCGTTTTGGGGCTCTCCGGTGGTGTCGATAGCGCCCTCGTAGCAGCCCTTGCCGTTGATGCGCTAGGTGCCGACCGTCTCCACTGCATCATGCTGCCCTATAAATTTACATCCTCCGACAGCCTCGATGACGCGGCCGCAATCGCAAAGGCACTCGGCTGCCGGTACGACACCATCGACATCGCGCCGGCCGTCGATGGCCTCTACGCCATGACGACTAAAGTTTTTGCGAGTCGCCCGAAGGATTTGGCCGAAGAAAACATCCAGAGCCGCGTCCGTGGAACGACACTCATGGCCGTCTCTAACAAACTCGGATCAATGCTCGTCACCACTGGCAACAAGAGCGAAATGAGCGTCGGCTACGCCACAATCTATGGCGATATGAATGGCGGCTTCAATCCCATCAAAGACCTCTACAAAATGGAGGTATTTCGCCTCTGCCGTTGGCGCAACGAGAACATTCCAGAGGGGGCCAAGGGCCCACGCGGCGCAGTCATGCCCGACCGTGTCATCACCAAGCCGCCGACAGCCGAACTGCGCGAAAATCAGAAGGACCAAGACAGCCTGCCACCTTATGAGGCGCTCGACGACATGCTCCACTGCATGGTCGAAAAAGAAATGTCGCTCGACGCAATCGTCGCGCGAGGGCATGCGCCTGAACTGGTCCAAAAAATCGCACGTCTACTCAACATCGCCGAATACAAGCGTCGTCAAGCAGCCCCCGGCGTCAAAATCTCAGCACGCAACTTCGGGCGTGATCGGCGTTATCCGATCACCAATAAATTCCGCGAAGACATCGGTAAAAAAATAGAACCTCCCAAACCAGCCACATCAAAAATGGTCGCGCCACGTTCAGACGGAGGCGATCACTCTTGATGAGGCAGGTCGCTCGCCTACTTGAGAATAATCAGAGCGTCAGCGGCGACCACTCCTTTTGGCCCGACAAATACCGGATTGATATCCATTTCGGCTATCCGCTCCTTGAGCGCATCCGCCATCTGCCCAACTTTAACCAGCGTCTGCGCCAACGCCTCGACATCCCCAGCCGGTGATCCGCGATAACCCGCAAAAAGCTTCGCGCCTTTAAGTTCACCTATCATGTCGCGCGCATCATCAATACTGAACGGCGCGACGCGGAATGTGACGTCCTTCAAGACCTCCGTCAGCACGCCGCCGAGCCCCAGCGCCACACATGGCCCGAACGATGGATCATTGACGACACCGATCAATGCCTCAATACCGCCAGCCATCTCAGCCACCAGCACGCCGTCTATCTTTGCATTCGGCTTGGCCTTGAGCGCATTGACCACAACCTCGCGCGCCGCTTCAGCCGCACTCTTTACATCTTTCAAGCCAAGCTTTACGCCGCCGACATCTGACTTGTGTGCAATGTCGCGCGACACAACCTTAACCGCAAACGGCGGCGCCAGCTTTGCAACGTGCGCGAGGACGCTCTCACCATCAGGCACCAACACTTCCCGCGTGACCGGCACTCCGAACTGAGCCAAAAGCGCCTTGCTCTCAGCTTCACTCAATGTCACAGCCCCTTTGGGCATGACGATACCCTTCGGCAATGTGCCCGGCACCGCTTCCCGCCCAAGCAACCGCCGACGATCCGCAGCAAACCGCGCCAATACCGCCGCCGCTTCAGCCAATCGCACCGGCGTCGAAATGATCGGCACATTGGCCGCTTCAAGCACCTTGTACGCTTCCTCCGACCTGGCTCGACGTCCTGACCACGCCACATGCACCGGCTTATCGGTCTTAGCCGCCGCCGCAACAATGGCTTCCGCCGCACGCAACGCTGGAGTTCCCGGAATTGACGCCAACATGATCGTCAGCTGGTCGAGCTCCGGGTCTTGCAAAACAATTTCGAGCGTCTTCGTAAACAAGCCCATATCATTGAAGATACTAGCGGTCACATCGGCAGGATTTTCGCTTGAACCGAACGACGGAATGATCTTTTTGAGCGCGGCGACTGTAGTCGCGGAGAACGGAGGCAAGACCAATCCATCGCGCACACAGCGATCAGCAAACACGATCCCGGATCCACCCGAAATCGATAGTGCACCAATGCGATTTCCTTTTGGCAAGCGCCCCTGCGCGACAAGTTTTGCAATATCGACAATAGGCTCGACGTCATCGACTTCAATCAACCCAGATTGACGGAAAGCCGCACGATATAGATCAGCGCGTCCCGTCATGTTTGCAGTATGCGACGCAGCAGCCTTCGCACCCGCTTCAGTATTCGCACTCTTCCAAATCAGAACGGGCTTACCCATTTCCAGAGACTTGCGGCCAACATCCAGCAAGCGCCGCGCGTCCGGCGTGCCTTCCATAACCGCAAATGCCATCTTAGTGCCGGGGTCATCCAAGAACCCAAGCACCAACTCAGGTGTCGTCATATCGGCTTCGTTGCCACTCGATACACACACGCGAAATCCAACACCTTGCGCTTCGGCCAAATTGACAATCGCGTAACCAAAACCACCCGATTGAAACACGCAACTGACGTTGCCTTCGCGCAATCCAACCTCGTCGGCAACACTGCCGAAACACGCCCACACACGCGAAGGTATTGAAAGCATACCCTGACAATTCGGACCAATGACCCGCACGCCGCTTTCTATTGCCGCCCGCTTCAAGTCCGCTTCAAGCGTGACGCCGTCAGATCCCGATTCTCGAAACCCAGCCGTCAGCACAATCGCGTAACCAATGCCCGCCCTACCACAATCGCGGATCGCAGCTGCCACCCCCGGCGCAGGCACAGCAATGACCGCCATATCAACCGGCTTCCCAATCGCCACAGCCGATGGAAAACATTTTAAACCATGGATTTCCTGATACTTTGGGTTGACCAAATAAATCGGATTTTTAAACCCACTGTTCTTAAGAGCCTTGATTGGCTGCCCGGAAATACGCGTCAAGTCTTGCGAAGCGCCAATGATGGCAATCGCGCATGGATTAAAAAGTTTTTCAAATTGTCCTGGCGTGGCCATGGGCGCAATCCTCACGCTTGACCTGTTAAGAGATCGCGGCCTTCAGGCGCGGACAACGGCAACCCGAGCAACACGCGACGCTTGAGCCAAGGCGACGGCCGATAGCGGGGCTCGTCATAGAACTCCGCCAAGCGATTGAGAATAAAGAACACGCGACGCGGCCCAATGAGATCACCCCACTCCATCGGACCATAGGGATAGCCAAGGCCAAGCTTCACGGCCTTATCAATATCAGCTGGCGTCGCGATGCCACGCTGTGCTATCTGGCACCCAACATTCACAATCTGCGCCACAACGCGTTGCGCGATAAACCCTGGGCTATCATTGATTACAACCACCTGCTGGCCATCAGACGCCAACAGCGCATGCGCTTGGTCACGAACAATGGGCGATGTAGCTGGCGACACCATCAGTGAGCGCGGCCCCTTGAGGCCGAATAGCACATCAACAGCGACCGTACGCTTCGCATCAAGCTTCAGCTCAGACACAATTGTCGACACGTCATAACCAACGGGCGTCGCAACAATGACTGCGGTGGCACTTGGCGACGCACTACTCTCAACCTCAACACCAGCCTTTTTGAAAAGATCAAGCAGCGGTGCTTGCAGTTCTGGATGAGACGCGCTCGGTTGCACCCACACTGACTTCGGCAACGCCTTAGGCGCTGGCGCAACAGGGACTTCAACCAACTTATCATTGGTGTAAGTATACCAACCCTGCTGCGTCTTGCGGCCATACATGCCACCTGCAACACGCAGCGCAGTCAACGGCGACGGCACATACCCCGGCTCACCGTAAAATTGCTGAAAGAAACTTTCCTGCACGGCATGGCCAATATCCATGCCCACCATATCGGCCAGCGCAAACGGACCCAACTTAAACCCGGGAGCACCGGTCAAAACGCGATCAATCTCCGAATGCGTCGCGATCCGCTCGATCAGCACCCGCTGTGCTTCTGTAATGCCGCGTCCGGCATGATTGACGATGAACCCCGGACTATCGACGCACAACACCGGCTCACGCGTCATACGACGGCCAATGACCATCAACGCCTCAGTCACCCACGCAGCCGTTTTAAGCCCAGGAATGACCTCAACAAGTTTCATCAATGGCACTGGATTGAAAAAGTGCAACCCTGCAACACGCTCAGGTCGCGCGCATTTCGCGCCAATCGCCGTCACCGGTAAACTTGACGTATTGGACGCTAAGATGACCTCAGGCCCACACATCGCATCCAGCTTTTGAAACAAGGGCTGCTTGATGTCCAATCTCTCAACAATTGCTTCGATAACCACATGCGCTTTCGCGACGTCTTCAATCGCTGAAGCGACGCGAATACGCCCAACCGCCGCCGCCGCGTCCTCCCCAGTCATCCGACCCTTTTCCACCAATCCGCCGAGTATCTTCTCAATATAATCTTTCGCGGCTTGCGCAGCGCCAGGCTTTTCATCAAACGCGATGACATTCATCCCACCAGCCGCCGACACCTGAACGATGCCACGCCCCATTGTACCGGTGCCAATCACCGCAATCGTCAATCCGCTTGCGTGCGCGTCGAATGCCATGTGCGTCTCTCTCATTTGCCTTTGAAGTCAGGTTTTCGTTTTTCGAGGAATGCGCCCATGCCTTCGCGCTTGTCCTCAGTTCCCAGCAGTAGCCACAACATTTTTCGCTCGAGACTGAGCCCCGCTTCCAGGCTGGAATCTTCCCCCCGCAGCACCGCTTCCTTTGTAAACTGCACAGCAATAGGCGCCAATTTCGCAATCCGCTCTGCGATCACCAGCGCTTTCGACAACACTTCAGCATCCGGAACCACCAAGCTCGCAAGCCCCATTTCCGCCGCAGCACGACCTGAGACCATCTCGCCAGTCAATGTCAAATACATCGCCTTGTATTTACCCACCGCACGCGTCAAACGCTGCGTGCCTGAGCCACCAGGCAAAATACCGACGCCAACCTCCGGCTGACCAAACTTCGCCCCTTCCCCCGCTATTATAATATCGGCATGCAACGCCAGCTCGCACCCACCACCCAACGCAAAACCATTGACGGCTGCAATCAAAGGCTTTGGAAACGCGGCCACTTGATCCCACAAAAGGTGCACACCGCGCTTCATCTGCTCAACCGGCGACGCGTCGTACAGTTCGCGCAAATCAGCCCCTGCTGCGAATGCAATATCATTGCCGGTTATCACCGCTGCACGCACGCTATCGTCCGCTCCAGCAGCATTTAGCGCCGCCGCAATCGCCTTTCGCACCTCAAGATTAAGTGCGTTGCGCGCTTCCGGCCTATTAAGCCGCAAGAGCACCACGCCAGTGCTTGGCCGCTCAACGATGAGCACCGACATGCCATATCCTCCTCAGGGACCACGCCATTTGAAATTGAAGCTACGTCGTGCCACACTCTCTCGCAACCCGTCTTTCCCTTCACACCATGTCCCGAAACGCAAGGCTGCTACCATCATGATGACCGTCGAGGAGGCCATCGTCGGCCGCCGCAGCATCCGCGCCTATCTCGATAAGCCGGTCCCCCGCACCACCCTTGAAAAAATCCTCCGAGTCGCAGGCCGAGCACCGTCAGGCTCAAACATCCAACCTTGGTTCGTGCATGTCCTTGAAGGCACAGCCAAAGACCGCCTCGCAACAGAACTTCAACGCCTCCACGACGCTCGCGACCCCGGTTCACGCGAGTACGACTACTATCCGCGTTCGTGGCGCGATCCATACCTCGCCCGCCGCCGCGCCTGTGGCTTCGGACTGTACAAAACCCTCGGTATTGGTCGAGACGACAAAGACCGGATGCACGCCCAACACGGGTTGAATTTCTCGTTCTTCGGTGCCCCCGTCGGATTGATATTTTCGATAGATCGCGACATGGAAAAAGGCAGTTGGCTCGACTACGGCATGTTCTTGCAGTCCGTCATGATCGCCGCACGCGGGGAAGGGCTAGAAACCTGCCCTCAGGCCGCCTTCGCCTATCAAGCACCGACCGTGCAAAAGATAGTTGGTATCCCGCCTGAACGAATGCTCGTCTGCGGCATTGCTTTGGGCTACGCCGACCCACAAGCCCCGGTAAACAGCTTCGTCACGGATCGCGAGCCGCTCGAAGCTTTCGTGACCTTTGCCTGCTAATCTCGTCCACCGCGGGCCAAAATAACCAAGCCAGCCCTGCCAAAGACCTAAGCGGACATCTACAGGGGCTTTTTAATTGGCTTCAGGCCCGAGACCAGCCATAACACCGGAAAGAAGTTGACCAACCGAGCGTCCCGCACATGCCTTTATCTGAACATGACGTCGAAACATTCGCACGCAATCTCCTATTGGCCCGGCGGACCCCTGGAACAAAGCCACTGCCGCCGCCCGCCATTCCAGAAACAGATAAAGACGCATATCGCATCCAGGACCGCGTAATCGCCGCGTACGGAC
>JABFRJ010000092.1 GCA_013141255.1 Hyphomicrobiaceae bacterium | reverse complement strand
CGCAATGAATTCAAAATGGGCGCTTGGCGCCATCATCGTTGGTGCAGGCGCAGTCCTGGCCTATGGCGGTCCACAAAAGGCGCTAACTGACCTCACGAATTTCACCGCCCAAATGCGCTCGGACACGTCAGGTTCGTTGCGGCCTGCGCCGCAGACCACCAACGCTGGGCCAACTAAATCCGGCACCGCGCCGCCGCCAGCTGCTGTTACGGTCTCAAAACCACTGATCCGTAAAGTCACCGAATGGGACGAATATACTGGCCGCTTCGACGCTGTCGACTCCGTCGAAATTCGCGCCCGCATTTCCGGCTACCTGGACCAAGTCCATTTTAAAGACGGCCAGAACGTAAAAAAGGGCGACCTGCTTTTCAGCATCGATCCACGCCCCTTTGAACGCGCACTGGATCTGGCCAAAGCCGAGTATTCGCAAGCAAAAACCAAGTCCGACAACGCCGCCCTCGACGTTGACCGTGGTAAGCCACTTGTTGATCGCAAGATCATGTCAGAAAAGGTCTTTGACGACCGCTCCAATGTACTCCGCGAAGCCCAATCGACAATCAAAGTCACCGAAGCCAAAATCAAAACCGCCGAACTTGATCTGTTCTTCGCCAAAATCACCGCACCCATTTCTGGCCGAATCTCAAAGTCCAACATGACCGCCGGCGGCTGGGTCTCAGCCGGTGCCGCATCCAACACTACATTGCTCACCACCATCGTCAGCGAAGACCCGATCCACATCTATTTCGACATCAGCGAAAACAACTGGTTGAAGTATCGCCGCATGGTGGAGAAGGGTCAAAAAACAGGGGCCGCACAAGTCGGCGCACCCATCGAACTCGCACTCCCCGATGAGAAGGGATTCCCCCACAAAGGGATTATCGACTTCGTCGACAATCGCATGGAAACAACCACCGGCACACTGCGTGGTCGCGCCATCGTCGACAATAAAAAGGGCACCTTCTCAGCCGGCATGTTTGCCCGCGTCCGGGTTCAAGGCTCGGAAAATTACGACGCGGTGATGTTGCCCGACTCCGCCATTGGCACCGACCAGACCAACAAGTTCGCACTTACTGTTTCCGACGATGGTACCGTCGCGCGCAAAGCAGTGGAGCTCGGTCCAATTATCGATGGTTTGCGCGTGATCCGCACCGGCCTTACTGCCAACGATACAGTGATCATTAAAGGGCTTCAACGCGCCCGTCCCGGTGGCAAGGTCGCCCCCAAAACCGAACCAATAAAAATCTCCGACGCGGCCGCTGCGGTATCGTCAGTCGCGCCTGCATCAAAACTTGCACCGACCGTTAAATAACAACGGACGCTGATCACTTATCCAGCTCAACTGAGCAATCAATCACAGGGACGAAGCGACTATGAGCTTCAGCCATTTTTTCATCGCTCGGCCAATCTTCGCCGCCGTTATTTCGCTGTTCGCCACAATCGTCGGCCTCGTTGCCTACAATGGCCTAGCGGTCAATCAGCTACCCGAGATCGTCCCCCCCACGATCATCGTCTCGACGTCCTATCCTGGCGCTTCCGCCCAAACGATTTCCGAGACCGTCGCCGCTCCCCTTGAACAGGAGATCAACGGCGTCGAAAACATGATCTATATGTACTCGCAGTCGACCAACGACGGCGGCGTCTCAATCACCGTTTCTTTCGACATTGGTACCGACATCGACCGCGCCCAGGTTCTCGTGCAAAATCGCGTACAAGCCGCCGAACGTCGCTTGCCCGACGAGGTTCGCCGTTCCGGCGTCTCCGTGCGCAAACGCTCCCCCGATGTCCTGCTCTCCATCCATCTGCTCTCGCCCGATAAAACTTACGACCAAGTCTACATCTCCAACTATGGCCTGCTTAACGTGCGCGACCGTTTAATGCGCGTCGAAGGTGTTGGCGACGTCTCGCTCTTTGGCGCCCGTGAATACGCCATGCGCATCTGGCTCGACCCCGAGCGCATCGCCATGCGTGGACTAACAGCCGAAGAAGTCCTCGTCGCACTCCGCAACCAAAACGTCCAAGTCGCAGGCGGCGCCATCGGCGAGCCACCAATTGAAAGCAACGCCGCCTTCCAAATGACGTTGCAGCTCAAAGGTCGGTTACGTGCACCTGCCGAGTTTGACGAAATTATCATCAAGACCACCGCCGATGGCCGCGTTGTGCGCCTTAAAGACATTGGCCGCGCTGAGTTAGGTGCCCTCAGTTATTCCAACTACGGCTACGCCGATCGCAACCCCGCAACTGTTATGGTCATTGCCCAACAACCGGGCTCCAATGCCATCAAAGCCAGCCACGCCATCAAGGCCGAGATGCTACAAATCGCTAAAGCATTTCCGCGCGGCCTCGAGTATCGCATCACCTACAATCCCACCGAGTTTATCGAAGTCTCCATCAAAGAACTCTACAAATCGATCATCGAAGCGGTGTTGCTGGTCGTCCTCGTCGTCCTCGTTTTCCTGCAGACATGGCGTGCCACCATCATCCCCGTCGTCGCCATTCCCGTCTCCCTCATCGGCACCTTCGTCGTCATGCAGGCCGCCGGCTTCTCTCTGAACATGCTGACGCTGTTCGGGCTAGTGCTTGCCGTCGGCATCGTCGTCGATGACGCCATCGTCGTGGTCGAAAATGTCGAACGCAAATTAAAAGAAGGCCTAAGCCCTATCGAGGCCGCCAAAGTCTCGATGGATGAAGTTGGCGCGGCCCTCATCGCCATCGCACTGGTGCTCTCTGCCGTCTTTATCCCCACGGCATTCGTCTCAGGCATCACCGGCCAGTTCTACCGCCAGTTTGCCATCACAGTTGCAACCGCCACGCTCATTTCCGCTTTCGTCTCGCTTACATTGTCACCCGCGCTCGCGGCTATTCTGTTGCGCCACAACGATCACGACGCCAACGCCACTGGCGTGGTCGCAACGATCATGCGCCCAATCCACGCCTTCTTCGGGCTTTTCAATCGCGCCTTTGACGCCCTTGCCAACGGCTACGCTCGCCTTGTCCGCACAATGGCGCGCCTTTGGTTGCCCATGCTGCTCGGCTACGCAGCCCTTGTCGCTTTTGCTTTCACCTTCGTGCCGAAAATCCCGACGGGATTCATCCCCAATCTTGACCGCCAGATTGCCATCGTCTCGCTGCAGTTGCCCGCAGGCGCCGCGCTCTCGCGTACCGATGAAATCGTCAAACGCGCGACCGAACTCCTGCTCGCCATTCCCGGCGTCAAATACACCAATGGCTTCACCGGCAGAAACGGCGCGACCTTCACCGCGGCAACCAACGCAGGCTCGTTCTTCGTGGTCCTTGATGACTTCGACAAGCGCCGCGCACCAGGCCTTGACGTCAACTCCATCGCCCAGGTCATGCGCCAAAAATTAGCGAGCATCCAAGAGGCCAACATTCAGGTCTTCGTGCCACCACCCGTTCGTGGCATGGGCGGCACGGCCGGCTTTTCGATGCGCCTTCAAGACAAGCTAGGATTAGAGCCCGAAGCCTTCGCAGCTATCGGTCGCGACTTCCTCGCCATCATCAACGGCCACGAAAAAATGCAGAACGCCTTCACGACGTTCGCTGCCGCCACACCTCAAATGTTTATCGACGTCGATCGCGACAAAGCCCAGATGCTGCGTGTCCCCATTGACCGCATCTTTGAAGCCCTTCGCGTCTATATGGGCTCCGCCTACGTCAACGACTTCAATATGTTTGGCCGCACCTATCGCGTCACGGCTCAAGCAGAAGGCGAATTCCGCCTCGATCCCGACAACGTCAATCGTATCCGCGTCCGCAACCTCGACAACGCCATGGTCCCCTTAGGCTCAGTTATTCGCTTCAAGGAAACCGCCGGCCCCGAACGCGTTCCACGTTACAATCTTTTCCCAACCATCGAGATTCAAGGCTCAGCAAAACCGGGCGTCTCCACCGGCCAAGCGCTCGAAATCATGCAAGGCTTGGCAACGCAAAACCTTCCCGACGGTGTCGGCTACGAATGGACCGACCTCTCATACCAGGAAGCCAAAGTCGGACGCTCCGGCTACTACATTTTCGCCTTCTCTGTGTTGTTTGTCTTCTTGGCGCTCGCCGCCCAATACGAAAGCTGGTCACTCCCGCTCGCCATTATGCTGATTGTACCAATGTGCCTTTTGTCAGCAGCCTTCGGAGTCTGGCTTCATGGCCGCGACATCAACATCTTGACGCAAATCGGCTTCGTCGTGCTGATAGGCTTGGCGGCCAAAAACGCAATTCTAATTGTCGAATTCGCCAAACAGTTAGAGGAGGAAGGCCAGGATACGCTCACCGCAGCCGTCGAAGCCTGCCGCATGCGCCTGCGCCCCATTTTGATGACGTCCCTCGCCTTCACTTTGGGAGTCATTCCTCTCTACATCGCCACTGGAGCAGGTGCTGAAATGCGTGTCGCCCTCGGCACCGCCGTCTTCTGGGGCATGATCGGCGTGACCTTGTTTGGCTTGATCTTCACGCCCGTCTTC
>JABFRJ010000560.1 GCA_013141255.1 Hyphomicrobiaceae bacterium | reverse complement strand
GCATGGGCAAATCATCACTCGTCAAAGCCGCCCATGCCACCGTGCGGCGCAAAACCAAAAAGAAGCTCGACAAAGACGACGTGAAGCTGGTCGAAATCCATCGCGAAGACATCGCCACTTTGCCACGGTGCTTACATCTGATGGCGGACGCTGGCATCAAACACGGACACCGCTTCATCGTTTTCTGTGACGACCTTTCCTTCGACAAGGACGACACCAGCTACAAATCACTCAAAGCCGTCCTTGATGGCGGCATTGAAGGCCGCCCAGAAAACGTAGTTTTCTACGCCACCTCAAACCGTCGCCACCTCATGCCGCGCGACATGATGGAAAACGAGCGCTCAACCGCCATCAATCCCTCAGAAGCGGTCGAAGAAAAAGTCTCGCTGTCCGATCGCTTCGGCCTCTGGCTCGGCTTCCACAATGTCAGCCAAGATCAGTATCTCGACATGATCAAAGGTTACGTGAAGCACCATGGCCTTAAGATCGACGACGACGCACTCCACGCCGAGGCCATCGAATGGTCCATGACGCGCGGCGGCCGTTCCGGCCGTGTCGCCTGGCAATACATTCAAGATCTGGCCGGTCGCTTAGGCGTCAAACTCAAAGCCGAGTAGATTTAGCCAAGCTTTTCAAATCGACCTAACAGCCCGCCCGCCAAACAATAAAAAAACCCGCGACAGTCGCCTGCCGCGGGGTCTTTTTGCATCTCAATCACAAAGCGCTTAGTCGCGCTTGTGGTCGATGTTTGCTTCGCCTGGATCGCGGACGAACAGCGTACCAATGACAACCGTCATCAGAGCGAATCCAACCGGATACCAGAGGCCGTAGTAGATGTCGCCGGTTGACGCCACCATCGCGAACGACGTCGCGGGCAGAAGACCACCGAACCAACCGTTACCAATGTGGTAGGGCAAGGACATCGCGGTATACCGGATGCGTGTCGGGAAGAACTCGACGAGTGCCGCAGCCATCGGACCGTAAACCCAGCAGACGTAGATCACCATCAGCGTCAAGATGCCGATTGCGCCCAAGGCACGTCCATTGGTCAGAGCTTCAAAGAAGCCCGAGAGCTTCAAGATGTTCTTGTCGTTGGCAGCAGGGAAGCCTGCAGCAGTGGCCGACGCAAGAATGTTCTTGCCGAAGTCCTTATCAACAACAACGTCCGCACCATTCACGGCAACCTTGATCGGCGAACCAGCAGCGCCAACGTTCAACGTGTACGGAATCGCGTTCTGAGCCAGCGTACGACGGGTCACGTCGCAAGGAGCTGTGAACTGGCGAATGCCGACAGGATCGAACACTGAACCGCAACCTGCAGGATCAGCCGTCACGGTCACTTTAACTTTTTCAAGCGCGACTTCGAGCTGCGGATTGATGAGGCTTGTAAGCCCCTTGAACAGCGGGAAGAAGGTCAAAGCAGCGATCAAGCAACCCGACAGAATGACAACCCGGCGACCAATACGGTCCGAGAGCCAACCGAAGAACAGGAAGAACGGTGTCCCGAAGATCAGCGACCAAGCAATGAGCGAGTTCGCAGTCAACAAGTCGGCCTTCAAGATGTTTTGGATGAAGAACAATGCGTAGAACTGACCGGTGTACCAGACGACGGCTTGCCCGACGACGAGACCGAACAGTGCAAGCAGAACAACCTTGAGGTTGGACCAGTTACCAAACGCTTCCTTCAGAGGCGCTTTCGAACGTGTGCCTTCTTCCTTCATCTTCTGGAAGGCGGGGCTTTCGTTCATCTGCAAGCGAATCCAGACCGAGATCGCCAGCAAGCCGATCGAACCCAGGAACGGAATGCGCCAGCCGCCGGTCAAACCGAAGAACAGCGGGAAGTCATTCGTGAAGGCTTTGTCACCCATCCACAGACGCAGACCGACGATTACGAACAGCGAGAGCAGCAGCCCCAGCGTCGCAGTCGTTTGGATCCACGACGTATAGAAGCCGCGACGGCCAGCAGGCGAGTGTTCAGCCACGTAAACCGCAGCACCACCATATTCGCCACCGAGCGCGAGGCCTTGCAACATGCGCAGCGCGATCAAGCAAACGGGAGCGACCCAACCGATCGTTGCGTAGTCAGGCAGCAGACCCACGAAGAAGGTCGACAGACCCATGATCAAAATAGTGATCAAGAATGTCGATTTACGACCGATCAAGTCACCGAGGCGTCCAAAGAACAGCGCGCCGAATGGGCGCACAAGGAAGCCGGCCGCAAACGCAAGCAGTGCGAAGATCGAACGTGTATTCACGTCGAAAGCCGAGAAGAACTTGGCGCCGATGATGGCAGCCAACGAACCGTAAAGATAAAAGTCATACCATTCGAAAATTGTGCCCAGCGACGACGCAAGGATGACGCGCTTTTCTTCGCCCGTCATCGGTCGTATCTGGCCGCTGGCTGTACCGGCCGTTGCCATGTTTTCTCTCCCCAAGTGTTGTCCCTAAACTCGTCATACAAAACGTGGCCGCCGAAATTTCGCCATGGAATCAGCTAGCACCGTCCTAGCTTCCTAATAATCTATTGATCACTTGGCGACGAGCCGTTCATGCGATCTAGGCACTAAGTATTAGGTGCGCCGCACAAAAGCCAAAACCCACAGATTTACGGCGTAAAACGCGCACCTCGAACGCAAAACGCCCCGCACAGGTTGCAGGGCGTCATAGGTTGCATCGGCCAGAAATAAAATTAATCTGCAGCGCTAGTTCTTTTCCATGTGCGGCAGCGGGTCAACCGGCGCCGATCCCTGGCGCAATTCAAAATGCACCTGCGGCTTATCAACCGAGCCCGTCTTTCCGGCTTTGGCGATGACTTGCCCGCGCTTGACCGTGTCGCCGCGTTTCACCAACACTTCGTCCGCGTGTGCATACGCCGAAACCCAGCCATTCTCATGCCGCACTAGCACCAAGTTGCCATATCCCTTGAGCTCACTGCCCGCATACGCAATCACACCGCCATCAGCCGCCATCACGTCGGTCCCAGCAGGCACCGCAATATTGATACCGTCGTTATGCGTGCCATCCGTGCGCTTGCCGAAGTTTGTGATCACACTCCCTTTGACAGGCCAGGAAAACTTGGTCGCGCCAGTAGAAACTTTCACAGCCTTCGAAGTTTGTGGCACCGCTGCAGGGGCACTAACCGCGATTGGCGGTACATCCACTTTGGGCGCGCCGAGGGCTGCAACCTTCGCCTCCGGCTGTGCTGCAGGCGCTTGCGGCGTATTCAAGATTTTCACTCCGGGCACTGCGGGCGATACACCCGGCGCAGCAGCCAATGGCGTCGGCGCAGCTGGCGCTGAGGGTTGCGCGACAACCGCAGGAGCAGCTGGAGTTGCAACAGGCACACCATCACTCGCAGGCACCTTAAGCATCGCACCAGGGCGCACTTTCAATGGCTCGGTAATGCCATTCACGCTCTGCAAATCAGCGAGCTTCACCTTGTGTTTGCGCGCAATACCGTAGAGCGATTCCCCCGCCAACACCGTATGACTACCGGTCCACGCCGCTCCATTCGTTGGCGACACAGCCGGCGCCGATGCAACTGGGGCCGCAGCAGTAGGCGCTCGCGCTGGTAATTGAGACGCGACGGGCGCTCCAACCGGCGTAACCGGAGCAGGCAACGCTGCTGTTTTAATCAAGGGACGCTTTGCATTTGCCGGCAACACAAGTTTTTGCCCCGGACGCAACGATGGCGACTTGAGACCATTTAATTCCATGATCGCGGCCATCGAAACAGAGTGCTTCTTCGATAACCCGTAGACAGTATCACCAGGCTGCACGTCGATCGTACCACCCGGCTGAACATTTGATTTCACAGGCGCGGCCGCAATAGCGACCGACTTATTTGCAGCCGACTTCGGCACATCGAACGGTACCGATGGACCCACGCCTGACGGCCCAGCCCCGGACGGTAACGCAGCAACCTTGGCGCCGCCCGAAAGCGGAGGCAGCGATGTTTGCGAAATATTGGGATCAAGCGGCGGCAGACTCGCGGCCCGTGGACCAGACTCCGACCAGCCGTCATTCTTAAAAGGAGCAGGAGCGCCAGCATTGCGGCGCCCGATTGGCTCGGATGGACGCGGTGCCACACTCTCATTGACGCCAAAGACCGGACTATCGAGCCGCGCAATATCTGCGCTACAGCCTGCGAGCAATGCCCCAACGGCAAACACCCCCATCGCCCCCGCCATGCGGTTACGTGAGTTCGACAAAGTCCCGGAACGCTGAATACGCAACATCGAAACACCTCTACATCCGCCCATGCTTAACGCCATGTTGGTTAAGGTTGCATTAACGGACCAGTTATTTTGACGATGTATCGACATGAAAAACGACCCCTTGCCGCAAATGACGCTCAATTACACGCGACTCATTACGGCAGCCTCATCATCGGTTTACGCAGCGATTGTGGGGCCCTCACGGTAAACGTGTGGCAAAACGACGGCGGTACACCACCTTTTATAATAAGGTTTATGATC
>JABFRJ010000500.1 GCA_013141255.1 Hyphomicrobiaceae bacterium | reverse complement strand
TACGATGCGTTTACGATCACGACGCCGTTGTTCTTGGAGGACCTCGGGTTCTGCCCGAAGGGCGAAGGTGGGCGGTTTGTGCAAGGCGGAACGATTGCGCCAGGGGGAAAGCTCGCGGTCAATACATCGGGTGGTGGGTTGTCGTGTGTGCATCCGGGTATGTACGGCATGTTCCTCATCCACGAGGCGGTAACGCAGCTGCGTGGGCAGGCGGGCGAGCGCCAGATTGCCAAGTGTGACGTTGCGCTTTGTCACGGCAATGGCGGACAGCTCTCAAGCGAAGTGACGGCTTTGTTTGGTAATGGGGCGACGCTGTGACGACAAAGAGTGTGGCGGGCGCCGGGCCGCTCAAATTATTGACGCCGCAATCGGTGGCGGTGATTGGCGCGTCGGTTGATCCGGCGCGCATCGGCGGGCGCGCGATTGCTTATATGGCCGAGCGCGGGTTCAAAGGTGCAGTTTATCCCGTGAACCCGAACCGCGCGGAAATCCAAGGCTTCAAGGCCTATGCGTCGGTGGGTGATCTACCTGGGACACCTGATGTGGCGATCATTGCGGTACCAGCGGCGAGTGTGCCTGCAGCGGTTGCTGACTTGGCAAAGCGCGGCGTGGGGACGGCAATTGTTTTTAGCGCGGGGTTTGCTGAAGTTGGTGCAGATGGTGCGCTGCTTCAGGCAAAGATGCTGGAGGCGGCGCGAGCGCATGGTATGCGCATTTTGGGGCCGAATACGCTGGGTGTGGTCGATGTGCGGTCGGGTTTTTACGGCACATTCGCATCGACGTTTTTGTCTGGGTTTCCGAAGCTGGGGCGCATTGGTATTGCCAGTCAGTCGGGGGCGTATTCGGGGCATCTCATTGCTGCGATGCGCGAGCGCGGGATGGGGCTCGCGAGTTGTGTGATGACGGGGAATGAGACCGATATCACAGTATCGGACGCGATTGCGGCGATGGTGCTCGACGATGGCATCGATGTGATCGCAGTTTACTCTGAGGGTATCAAAGACGGGCCGGCATTTATTCGTGCGCTTGAGGCGGCGCGGGTGGCAAAGAAGCCTGTGATTGTGATGAAGGTGGGACGGAGCCGTGTGGGCGAGGAGGCTGTGCGCTCGCACACGGCGTCGATTGCGGGCAGCGATGCGGTGATCAGCACGATTTTGGCGGAGCATGGCGCCGTGCGTGCGCGGACCACAGAAGAAATGCTGGACATTGCGCATCTGGCGACGCGGCGCGTGTATCCGGCGAAGAATACGCTTGGGGTGTTGACGGTCAGTGGCGGCGGCGGGGTGTTGATTGCTGATGCGGCGGAAGATGTGGGCTTAGCGATGCCGCCGATGCCGATGGATGCGCAGGGGCGGTTGAAGGCGTTGATGCCAATTGCGTCGCCGGTTAATCCGATTGATTGCACGGCGCAGGTGCTCAACCAACTCGATTTATTTGGCACGTTTGCCGAGAGCATGGCGCGGGATGGCGACTATCGCTCGATGCTGACGTTTTTGACATACACGGCGTATGCTCCGGCGTTTTCGGCGAAGTTGCGGGCGGAGTTGGGCAAGGTGCGGGAACGATATCCGGATCGCCTACATGCGGTGTCGATCATTGCGTCGGATGAAACGGTGGCGGCGTTTGAGGCTGATGGATTAGCGGTTTATGAAGATCCCAGCCGGGCTGTGGTTGCGATTGCGGCGATGGGGCAATTTGGCGAAGCGTTTGCAGTGAAGCCAAAGTTGGCGCCGCCTGTTGTGCCGCGCGTGGACTTGCCTGATGCGACGCCGAGCGAAGCAGTGGCGAAGACTATTCTGTCGTCGATTGGAATTGCGACGTCGCCGGAGCGGTTGATCGGAAGCGCTGAGGCTACGGCGGAAGTAGCTGTGGCGATGGGGTTTCCTGTGGTGCTGAAAATTGTTTCGCCGGATATTATGCACAAATCCGAAATTGGCGGCGTGGTGTTGGATGTGGGCAGTGCGGAACAGGCGCGGGCTACCTATGCGACGTTGATTGAACGGGCGAAGGCGCACGTACCTGACGCGCGGATAGAAGGCGTGCTTGTCGCGCGGCAACTGCGCGGTGGGGTCGAGTGCATTGTGGGCATGAAGCGCGATCCGATCTTTGGGCCGGTAGCGGTGTTTGGGCTTGGCGGCGTGTTTGTCGAAGTGATGAATGATGTGGTGATGCGGCAATGTCCGTTCGGGGTGGATGTGGCGCTTGAGATGATCAACAGCATTAAAGGCGCGCCGCTGTTGAAGGGCGCGCGAGGAAAGCCCAAGGCGGACATTCTGGCGTTGGCTGAAATCCTTTCGCGGCTGTCGGTGTTTGCGGTGCAGGCGCGCGAGGAGCTGATGTCGATTGATCTCAATCCGGTGATTGTGATGCCGGAGGGGCAAGGCGCGTTTGTCGTCGATGCGGTGCTGGATTTGGCGCAAGGTTAGATCTCGATTAAAATTGTTTTTGGATCATGTGAAGGAGTGTGATTGTGACAGAGACAGCGAAGAGCGGCGGTATGCTCGCGGGTAAAGTGGCGATCGTGACGGGCGCGGGTGGGGGCATTGGTCGTGAGATCGCGCTGGCCATGGCGCTTGAAGGCGCGGATGTTTTGATCAATGACATTGGCGCGTCGCTTGGTGGCGAAGGATTGTCGGCGACGCCGGCGCAGCAGACGAAATTGATTATAGAACAACGTGGTGGGCGGGCGGCGATCTCAACGGATAGCGTGGCGGATTGGGCGTCGGCGCAACGGATTGTCAAGGCGGCGATGGATGCGTTTGGTCGCGTCGATATTGTTGTCAATAACGCCGGAATTTTGCGCGATACGATCTTTCACAAAATGACGCCGGAGGACTGGTTGTCGGTGGTGAATGTGCATCTCAACGGCTCGTTCTTTGTCAGTCGGGCGGCGGCGGATCATTTCCGGGCGCAGAATGGCGGATCGTATGTGCACATGACGTCGACGTCGGGTCTCGTGGGGAATTTTGGGCAGGCCAATTACTCGGCGGCGAAACTGGGTATTGCGGCGCTGTCGAAATCGATTGCGCTCGATATGGCGCGTTACAATGTGCGGTCGAATTGCATTGCGCCGTTTGCGTGGAGCCGGATGACGGATTCTATTCCGGCGGTTGATCCGGTGCAGAAGGCGCGGGTGGAGAATTTGAAACGTATGACGCCGGACAAGAATGCGCCGCTGGCGGTGTATTTGGCGTCGGACGCGGCGAAGCATGTGACGGGGCAGGTATTTGCGACGCGCATGAATGAGATTTTTCTGATGAGCCAAAGTCGGCCGCTGAAATCCGTGCATCGGGCGGAGGGGTGGACGCCAGAGACGATTGCGCAGCATGGGATGGCGGCGTTGTCGAAGTCGTTGTTGCCGCTGGATCGGTCGCAGGATGTGTTTTCTTGGGATCCTGTGTGAGGGGAGCATTGTTCCGGTGATGAGCTGCGAAGGGATGGCGTGATGCAGGATCGAGCGGGTGGCACGTCAGCGATTGCGCCTGACACGACGGGGCTTAACTTTTATACGGCGGACCCGTCGCTGTCGGACTTACTCGACCTTTATGTGGAGCCGGATTTGCGGCGGCACATCGAGCCGCATCTGGTGGAGCTGGGCGCGCTGGCTGGTGGGCGGTTGGACCAGTGTGCGCGGTTGGCGGATCGGCACACGCCGGTTTTGCATCCGCGCAATCGCTTTGGCGACGATGTGCAGACGATTGAATATCATCCGGCGTATCGGGAACTGGAAGCGGCGGGCTTTGGGCAGTTTGGTATTCATGCGATGTCGCATCGCGGCGGCGTACTCGGCTGGCCGAAACCGTATTCGGCGGCGGCGAAGCATGCGTTTACGTATCTGTTCAATCAGGCCGAGTTCGGCATGGGCTGTCCGCTCAACGTGACGGATGGCGCGGCGATGTTGTTGGCGCGGTATGGCAATGAGGCGTTGAAGGCGAAGTATCTCGACGGATTGCTCGAGACGGACATGACGCGGCTGACGCAAGGCGCGCAGTTCATGACCGAAAAAGAAGGCGGGTCGGATGTGGGGCGGCTGACGAGCCGGGCGGTGCGCGATGGGGAGCACTGGCGGCTTTATGGTGACAAGTGGTTTTGTTCAAACGCGGACGCGGGGGTGGTGATGTTGCTGGCGCGGCCTGAGGGAGCGCCGAGTGGGACGCGCGGGGTTGGACTTTTTCTAATGCCGCGCTTTCTCGATGATGGGCGGCCGAATGCGTATCGGATCGTGCGGCTAAAGGACAAACTTGGTACGCGTTCCATGGCGTCGGGCGAGATCAAGCTTGAGGGCGCGGTTGCGTATGCGGTTGGCAATCTTGAGCGCGGGTTTGTGCAGATGGCCGAGATGGTCAACTGGTCGCGATTGTCGAACGGGGTGAAATCGACGGCGTTGATGCGGCGGGCATTGCATGACTCGCTGACGGTGGCGCATGGGCGGACGGTGTTTGGCAAGCGGATCGTTGATCATCCGTTGGCGCGGCGGCAGTT
>JABFRJ010000290.1 GCA_013141255.1 Hyphomicrobiaceae bacterium | reverse complement strand
CATCGGGTGATAGACGATGGCGTTGCTCAGCGTCACCGACGCCGCCGTCGCGTTTTGCTTGGTTGTCACCTGATTGATACGCCCCGTGGTGTCACGGTAGTAAGTGACGATGCGGCCCGACGGGTAGGTGACTCCTGCGTGCGATTGCCGATCCCGCCTTGCTCCGGGGCAGGTTGGCCAAGTGGCCGATCTTCATGAGCACCTCGCCTCGTCACGCCGCTTCGCGAACATTATCGAGCGCCCTCTTGAGTTCTGCAAGCTGTGAATCGCGGTAAATATTATCAGGTTCGTTCGCATGAATATCGCTGTCAGTCGCAAAGTGAAAGGCAAGGTGGATCATCAAATCTAAATGTTTGTCTCGTGATTTGGTCTCTAGCGGGGCTAGCTTGGCCGCAATCTCGAATTGGTCAGGTCTTTCACCTCGCAGAATCCCTTCAACGATTTCGATAGCAGCGCGCTTATAGTCGGAATCGCGCTTATTCATTTTACACAACCTCTCGGATCAAGACACCGATGGAGGTCTGGCTTTGGTGCGAAATGTCCATGTAGCCTGGATTGATTATTCGTTCCAGGGTACGGCGCAAAGTCAATTCTGCAGATTGTATAGCTCTTATTGTATCTGACGCCGAATACCCGTCCGTTCCCATGCCATAAACCAGGGGCCGGACCATCAAATTGGAAATTGCAAAGTGCCGACAGTATCGAGCATATTTTTCTGATAAACAGCCCATCCGGATCGACGTATCCTTGCGGCAATCCACCGACATACCCATGCACACTCGGCCCATCCACAAACCCGAGTGGATCGGGTTGGGTGTAGCGACCGATGCTGGGATCGTAGTGCCGGTGCCAGTTGTAATGCAAGCCGGATTCTAACTGGAACCACTGGCCGGGGAAGCGGCTGTCGTTGGCTTGGGGGCCGGTGATGGAGTACGACCCACCCCAGGCCTGCCACGTGGCGGCCCAGACTTGCGCTTTCGTCCCGTCCGTCATCATCACGGGGCGGTTCAGGTGGTCCACGTGCACATAGTAGGTCGCCGGTGTCGCGGTGTTGACCGCGTTCACCACCGCCAGCGGACGATCCACGCGCGCCCGGCCATCGGCTGCAGGCGCGATTTCCGTCTCCGGCAGATAGATGTATTCCCGCAAAAGTCGTGGTTTGCTCTAAGCGTCGAACAGCTAAAGCTTTGAAGTAACTGGCTGGGGCGGGAGGGTTCGAACCTCCGAATGGTGGAATCAAAATCCACTGCCTTACCACTTGGCGACGCCCCATAACCAATCGCGAGCGGGCATAACCCTGAGCGCGGGCGGACCATAACCACATTGCGCGCCATCCTGCAACGCCCCCCATTTCAGGCGCTCCCCGAAAGCCTCAGGCGCGGCGCTTTTGCCGCGGTAAATCGAGCTTGAGCGGCCCCCCTTGACCCCCGCGCGCGAACGGGCCAGGGGTTCCCCATTGGGGGGCATTCCATGCCAAGTTTGGTTGGCGAACCCCTCGGTAGCATTTCAAAATACGCCCGATGGCGACGAGGATTTTCATGCAGACGTGGCACGCACTTCTTCTTGGCCTGATTGAGGGGCTAACCGAGTTCCTTCCCGTCTCATCAACCGGTCACTTGGTGCTAGTCGGTCACTTCCTCGGCGTCGACAGCCCCAAGAAGGTGTTCGAGATTTTGATTCAGCTCGGAGCCATCCTTGCCATCTTAACGGTCTACGCTGCCAAGCTGATCCGCATTCTCTTTGACCTGCCACGCGACCGCCGCACACAGATGTTCGTGCTTTCGGTTCTGATCGCGTTCCTGCCCGCAGCCGTCATCGGCGCAGCCTTCCACAAATATATCAAAGGCATGCTTGAGTTCCCTCTGATCGTCTGCCTCACGCTCATCATCGGCGGCATCATTCTGCTCATCGTCGACCGCTTAAAGCTGGAGCCCAAGCATCACGACGTCATGGACATCCCGCCACTTCTCGCCCTCAAGATCGGCGCCTGCCAATGCCTCGCCATGATCCCCGGCGTCTCCCGTTCAGGCGCGACTATTGTCGGCGGCATGTTGATGGGCACCGACAAGCGTACAGCGGCTGAGTTTTCGTTCTTCCTCGCCATGCCAACGATGGTCGGCGCCTTCGCCTACGACCTTTACAAAAACTACGCTAGCCTCGACGCCTCAGCCATGAAATCCATCGCGCTGGGCTTCATCGTCGCCTTCATAACCGGCGTCATTGTTGTGCGCTATTTGCTTGATTTCGTCTCGCGCCGTGGTTTCGCCCCCTTCGCCTGGTGGCGTATTATTGTCGGCGGCATAGGCCTCGGAGCGCTTGCCGTTATGCGCTAACAATGGGAGTGGTGGTGTGCTCGTAAAGACTTTAGGCACGCTCGCGATCTTCTACGCGCTGCTCATTGGCGTCGCCTATTACGCGCAGCATTTTCTGACTTATCTGCCTGATCCCAAACGAATTGCGCCCGTTTCCATCGGCTTGAGGGAGGTGACCGAACGCACGCTCGCCACGCCAGACGGAGAGCAAGTGATATACTGGTACGCGGCCGCCAAACCTGGGCAACCCACGCTCATCTATTTTCACGGCAACGGCTCGGCGCTTGCCAACCGCGCACCACGTTTTGCCGTCTACCAGTCGGTAGGTTGGGGCATCGCCATGATGGCCTATCGCGGCTACGGCGGTTCATCCGGACGCCCCAGCGAGATGGCCAATAAGTCCGACGCCAAACAGCTTTATGACGCGCTCGTCCGAGACGGCGTGCCGCCCGCAAGCATCGTGCTCTACGGAGAGAGCCTAGGCACAGGAGTGGCGACCCATGTTGCGCTCACCAGCCCCGCCGCCGGCCTCATCTTGGAGAGCCCCTACACCTCGTTGCCCGATGCGGGCGCGGCGCAGTTCTGGTTCATGCCCGTGCGCTGGCTGATGCGCGAGAAATACGACACTGCCGCCATCATCGGCCAAATCAAAATGCCGGTGCTTGTGCTGCATGGTGCGCGTGATCGCACCATCCCCGTTGCACTCGGTCGCCGCATCGCCGAGCTGGCACCAGATCCCAAAACCTATGTTGAATTTCCGGAAGGCGGCCACAACGATCTCTACCAGCCCCCCAACCATGCGTTTCAACACGTCCGCAAGTTTGTCGGGAGTGTGGTGGGGAAGTGAGGGGGGGTAATGTTGGTTGCGTGTAAAATCTCTACTCAATGCAGCGCAATCATCCATCACAAATCAGGATTAGTCACGCGTGCATAAAGTGCTCAACATTGGAATTGTTCGGTCAACACGCGCTCGCCAAGTGCATGGCCACGGTCGAACAGCAGCCGGATGTCGACCTCCGGCATTTCTCGCACAACCACTTCCGAAATGTTGCGGAATTCTCTATGGTTTGCAACCACACTGACTGGTCGCTTCTCGGGTTCAAGCACTTCAATCTTGATTTGGGCCGAGTTCGGTAGAACCGCGCCGCGCCACCGCCGAGGACGGAATGAACTGATTGGCGTGAGTGCAAGTAGCGGCGCGCCCAATGGTAATATTGGTCCATTGACGGATAGATTGTATGCTGTCGACCCAGCCGGCGTTGCCACCAGCACACCATCACTAACCAACTCCGGCAGACGCACATGACCATCGATCGATAATCTAAGCTTGGCCGCTTGATGCGTCTGCCGGAAAAGTGAAACTTCATTGATCGCAAGTGCCTCATGCGAAACACCGGAGCTATCTATGGCAACCATCCGCAACGGATGGATGACGCTCAGCTCGGCCTGCTGCAGCCTCTCGATGAGGCCGTCCTCCTCATAGTTATTCATCAAGAACCCAAGGCTGCCACGGTTCATCCCAAAAATCGGAATACGGTCATTGAGATGCCGGTGCAGTGTCTGCAGCATCATGCCATCACCACCAAGCGCGACCACGACATCCGACTGTTCTGGCGCAACGTTGCCGTAGCGCTGGCTCAAACGGTCGTGGGCACAAATTGCGTCGACGTTGTCGGATGCGACGAAGGCGATGCGTCCGAGGGTTGGGCTCATCGTTTGTCGTTTGATTGCGTCGAAGAACATCGTGCGTGTGGTCGGCGTAACGAGCACTGTCATCCGTCGTAGATCCTTTGTGTGTTCCCACTAACACGTCTGGTAAATAACGCATGACGGCTGTGGAAATTCCGACGTGAAAGTCCGGCACGGGCGCGGAGAAAATATTTGGAAACAGGCGCAAAAAAGACTCAATCCTCTTTGCAAAAAAAAACGGCTCGATTTCGCTATCGGGCCGATTCAAATTTCCAAAGTCACATGCAAGTGAAGTGGCAACGGAACGTGCTGCACGCGGCGTTCGCGATTGTGAACCGACGCAGGAGAAAGACCTGCGCACGTCTGCTATCGCCACCATCATTGCCGCCGCCATCGTCGCAGCGTCACCAGCCGCACACGCATTGGAACTGACGCCCGCGCAAACCGAAGGCCCCTACTATCCGCAGCAGAAGCCCGTTGAAAC
>JABFRJ010000169.1 GCA_013141255.1 Hyphomicrobiaceae bacterium | reverse complement strand
TTGCGGGTGACGGCGTCGTACATTTTCGTGGTGCTTCCGGAGTGGTGCGAAAAACGGTGATTATGTGAGACTTCTGGTCCACGCTAATTGACACCAGATCGTCAGCTACCGGTCAATGGTGAAAGGTTTGGGGTGAAAGGTTTGGGGTGAATGGCTGGAGGCAATTGAAGTGGGGATGACGCTGGTATGCTGGATCGACACTTGAGGCCGGGGATTGAGCGACGCATTGCCGTGTCTGCTCGGCGGTTGCATGGTCGGCACGTGTCGGCGCAACAGATTACGTTCACTGGGCTTGCGTGTGGGCTTTTGGGCGCGGTGGCGATTGCATGGGGGATGCCCTGGCTCGGCCTTGGGTTGTTTCTACTCAACCGAATTGGTGATGGGCTCGACGGCGCGGTGGCGCGCTTGGAGGGGGCGACCGATCGTGGTGGGTATCTCGACATCGTGGCCGACTTCCTAGTTTACGCGGCGATCCCGTTGGCGTTCGCGGTTGCTGATCCGGCGCGGAATGCGTTGGCGGCGGCTTTTTTGCTGGCTGCGTTTTTGGCCAATGGCGTGGCGTTTCTGGCGTTTGCGATTTTGGCTGAGAAACGCGGACTTGAGACGCGAGCGCAGGGGCAGAAGTCGTTCTATTTTCTTGCTGGGCTGGCGGAAGGCTTTGAGACCATCGCGGCGTTTGCGCTGATGTGTATTTTCCCGACTTGGTTCGAGATCATTGCGATGGGGTTTGCGATGATGTGCATTGTCTCAGCCGTGGCGCGAATGATGACGGCGTGGCGAGCGTTGGGGTGACGCGTCAGTCGTTTTGTCAAATTACTGAGTTAGGATCATTGGGTAATGACCACGAAGTCTGTGCCTTTACCGGTCTCATGGCTTGGCGCGTGATCTGACACAATCAGCGATGCACCGGTCCAGAGTTTGCCGACGACGAAGTCGCGCACTTCTGTTGGAAGGGTCACGCGCGCGATGGCCTCAGCTGCGGACTGTGTTGCGCCCTCTTCTTTTCCTGTTTCTGGCACAGTGACGACGACCCATGACATCGCGCGGCCAGCGTCGACGGGTGCGGTGGCGGTGAAGACGTGGGTGCCGATGGCGGTGTTTTCATCGGTGAAGTCGATGGCGGCTTCAAGCAGTGGCTCGAAACCTTGACGCACATAGACGCGGCGGGTTTTGCGACTGACAAAGACGGAGACCGGCTCGGTGGCGCGGACAGCCACGCGGGCACGATGCTCAGCAGCATCGCGCTCGGCGAATGCAGCCTTTGTGGCGAGCGCGGTTTGCATGGCTTCGTCTGCGGTTTCAGCTTCGTAGGTGCGGGCGTGATCGATTTCGGCGCGCGTTTCGGCCGCGACTTCTTCGGCCATGTGGAGGTTGGCGCCTATTTGCGAACGCTCCTCATCATCTCTGGCGGCGGCTAGGCGTTGACGAGCCGCATCAACAGCAGCAACGTCTCGCTTCAAATCGGCGGTGAGCCGTCGCACGTCGTCGAGCGATTGGCGATGGGCGGCGGAGGCGAGGACGGCAAGGTCGTTATGGCGGTTGGCATTCTCGACCGCGTCGGCAAGTTGATTTGCGATTTGCTTCTGTTCGAGGCGCGCGTACTCAATCGGATTGAGCAGGCGTGGCGCATCAGGGGAAGCGTGAGCGGCTGATACGAAAAGCGAGTTGCTAAGTGACGCTGGAGTCAAACTTGCAGCGGTCGATGGACCAGTTGTCGCTACTTCAGGGGATGCGTTAGGGGGCGTGGAGCCGGGGGCGGGACGCTGCATCGGCGTGGGTAGGTTTGCATGGGCGATGGCGACGGGCGCGGCCTGACGATCGGCGATGATCACGCGCATGCCCATTTTGGTCATGCCGAATAGATTGGAGGCGAAACTCTCGGGCAGCCGCACGCAGCCATGAGACGCGGGATAGCCCGGAAGGTTGCCGGCGTGCATCGCGATGCCGGACCACGTCAGCCGCTGCATAAACGGCATCGGAGCGCCTGAGTAAATATTGCTCTCGTGGTAGCGGTTTTTTTGGATGACGCTGAAGACGCCTTTGGGCGTGCGATGGCCTTCTTGGCCCGACGAGATCGGAGCCTCGGCGACAATGCGGTTGCCTTGCCAAATGGCTATGCGCTGTTGACTGAGCGAGACGACACCCAACAGGGGCTCGGCGGAGGTTTCTGATAGTTCGCGTTTGTTGGTCTTCGGCGTGGGCACTGTGGGTAGGTTGGCAAGTTGCACGGCGGGGACCGCGACTTTGCGCGAGAGATTTTTGCGAGACTGTTGGGCTGAGGCGGGATTAGTGATCAAGCATAGCGATGCAGCGATAATTGCGTAGGTTAAAATTTTGCTGGCTGAGTATTGGCCGATGGGGGAGTTGATACGCATACAAACCTCACGCGTGCTCGCAACAAACTGCGCACATTAAAATACTGCGCACCTTCATGACTTGCTTCGCAATTTGAATTGATAGTTTGCATCGTAGCATGAAGGGCGCGGCCCGCATCCGTCGTCAAAATAGACGGTTGACTGGCCCGTCGGCCACCTCATAACGGTGATTGATCGGCGTTTTGTTCAACACCTTGCATTGCGGCCACAGGTTGTAGGTCTGAAATGGCTATTAAATTGGCAGAAAGCGGCTGGTCTGTTTATTAAGGGGCTGGCTTGGTATGCCAAACCTGGGCCCATTGCCTGGGTTCAATACCTGGGTTCAATACCTGAGCCCAATCAAACACCTGCGAGACCGATGTCAGACCCAGCGCTTGCCTCAGAATTGATCACGGTGCGCGACTTCCTGCGCTTTGCCGTCTCGCGCTTTGAAGAGGCGCAGCTGTCGTATGGGCATGGTACAGATCGGGCGCTCGATGAGGCGGCGTTTCTCATTCTGACCACGCTGCATCTGCCGATTGATAGTTTGGAGCCGTGGCTTGATGCGCGACTGACGCGGGCGGAGCGGGCAAAAGTGCTCGACGTGATCGAGGCACGGGTGGTGACGCGGAAGCCTGCGGCGTACATTGTCAAATCGGCCTGGATTGGTCCGCATCAATTTTATGTTGATGAGCGCGTGATTGTGCCGCGCTCATATCTGGGCGAGATGCTCAACGAGGGATTGGCGCAGCGACTGGATATGGATTTAGCGCCGCGCCGCATTCTTGATCTATGCACGGGCTCGGGGTGTTTGGCTGTATTGGCGGCGCTTGAATTTCCCGACGCTGAAGTGGTGGCGGTTGATCTTTCAAGCGCTGCTTTGCAGGTGGCGGCGATCAACATCGAACGGTATGGGCTTAAAGGGCGCGTGCGGTTGGTGGAGAGCGATTTATTTGCGGCGCTGAAGGGCGAGACGTTCGATCTCATTCTGACCAATCCGCCGTATGTGACAGAGGCTGCGGTGGCGGCGTTTCCGCCTGAGTACAAAGCTGAGCCGGTGATGGCGCATGATGGTGGTGCTGATGGCATGGATTTGGTGCGGACTATCATCGCGCTGGCGGGGCAGCATCTGAGCGCCGATGGTGTGATGGTGGCGGAGGTTGGTACGGGGCGTGAGACGCTTGAAGCGGATTTTATTGGCCTGCCGTTTTTGTGGCTCGACAGCGAGGGCAGTGAGGCAGAAGTGTTTGCGCTGACTGCCGGGGACTTGGTTCAACCAGCGCCGAAAAAGCGCGGCGTTGTCACGATCAAGCAGCGGAAAAAATAATGGGCGAGGAAGCAAAGGCAAAAGCGAAGGCGCAATTGGCGCGTGAGCAGAAGCAGCGTGAAGAGCGCCGCGCGGCGGCGCTGAGGACCAACCTCAAACGGCGCAAAACACAGACGCGGGAGCGCGCGGCGGGCGAGGATGGGGACGGTGATGAAAGTGGTGGCGACGGGCTGTAACATTGAGCGGCGCGGTGGACGGATGGGCCGTTAAGAGTTCAGCCATTGTTGCCGTGGATACTCTGGTTGCTGAGTATTTTAACTAGGGGCGTTGGCGCTATGAATTTTGCGGAGGTGGGGGGAGCAGGACCATTCAAAGATCAAAAAGTCCGCGTCCGCAAAGCCGGTGGCAGTGATACTGGCCTCGATATTGGCCCCGACACCGACCTCGCCACCCTCCTCGCCGCACTCCCCATGGCGGCGCCGGGTAAGGGAGATGTGGGATGATTTCGGGGTTCTTCGAACGGATGTCGATTGCACGCGCGATCTTCCTCGGTCTCTTCGCTCTCATCGTACTCGCGATGGCTGTGCTTTGGTACGCATTCGAAGGCACCCGCTACGAAGCGCGATTTCGCCTGACCGTCGAAATTGAGACGCCGTCTGGCACTAAAAGCGCGGCGAACGTCTATCGCTACACCGAGACTCCACGATTTTATCCCGGAGGCATGATTTCGCACATCCAGGGTGATGCCGTGTTCGTCGATCTTGGCGACGGCAAAACCTTCATCGCCTATCGCGGGACGGACCAAGTGTTGCCATCCTGGCAGAACCACACTTTGGGGGACGTCGTCAAAGGTTGGACTGGGGCA
>JABFRJ010000151.1 GCA_013141255.1 Hyphomicrobiaceae bacterium | reverse complement strand
CTACAACTTCGAGACTGGTGGGCAGATGTGGGAGATTTTATTGTGTGGCGACATCGTCGGTTACGGTAGGTTGTATTCTGGGGGCACATTACAAACGGCAGCTGGGGCTTGTCGAATGGGTCATAGTTTGTCTGAATGTTACAAAAACTTTAGACTTGAAGTAAATTTGTAACAGATTAATGTCGAGCTTGGAAGCAGCCAATAACTGGCATCACTTTAGACTGCCGCAACGACGGTTCAATGGGAGGAATTTGCAATGACAGGCGTCAGATGTTTTGTGAAGAGTTCGCTGGCTGTTTTGGCTCTGCCGGTCTTGATGGCAGGCACAGCGTTGGCGCAAGGAACGGTCAAGATTGGCGCACTTCTTGCGGTTACAGGGCCGGCTGCGTTCCTTGGCGAACCTGAGGAAAAGACTCTGAAGATGTACGTTGAAGAGCTCAATGCGAAGGGCGGCGTCAACGGGCAAAAAATTGAACTCGTGATCTATGACGACGGCGGAGACGCCAGCAAGACGCGGACATTTGCACAGCGCTTGGTCGAGGAAGATAAGGTTGTTGCGATCCTGGGGCCTTCGACGTCGGGGCCGACAATGGCCATCTCGCAAGTTGTTGAAGATGCAGGTATTCCGCTGATTTCATTTGGTGGGGCGGCTGTTATTGTTCAACCGATGAAGAAATTCGTTTTCAAAACCCCACACTCCGACCGTATGGCGTGTGAAAAAGTGTTTGAAGACATGAAGAAAAAGAAGCTGACGAAGGCTGGTCTCATCACAGGTACGGATGCCTTCGGCAAGTCGATCCGTGAAGGCTGCATTGCCGCTGCGCCAACCTACGGTGTGGAGATTGTTGGGGACGAGACCTACAATCCGACCGACAAAGATATGACGCCGCAACTGACGAATCTAAAAAATAAAGCTGGCATACAAGCGATCATGTCGGGCTCGTTTGGTGCCCCTGCTGCAATTGTGACTAAGAACGTCAAGCAGGTTGGTGTGACAGTGCCGTTCTATCAGAATCATGGCGTAGCTTCGAAGAGCTGGATTGATCTGTCGGGCGACGCGGCTGAAGGCGTATTGTTACCTGCTGCTGCCGTGCTCGTCGCTGATAAGTTGGCTGACAGCGATCCGCAGAAGAAAGTCGCGCTCGCTTACAAAACGACCTACGAAAAAGCGACGGGTAAACCGATCTCGACCTTCGGTGGTCATGCCTATGATGGCTTGATGATCCTGGTTGAGGCGATGCAGCGTGCGAAAACGTCTGATCCCAAGAAAGTGCGCGACGAAATTGAAAAGACCAAAGGTTTCATTGGCACTGCTGGTATTTTCAATATGACTGATAAAGATCATATGGGGCTTGATCTTGCGGCGTTCAAAATGGTGACCGTCAAGGGCGGGAACTGGCAATTGGCTGAGTAAATTTGTGACACTCGCGCCCGAAAATTATTTCGGGCGCGATGCTGTTGCCGCGGAATTTGAAGGCTCTATGTCGTCTTTGGGTGGCTGACCGGTTCATGGCGGAGCTTCTGCAATTCGTGATCTCGGGCCTGACGGTTGGCGCTGTTTACGCGTTGGTCGCGCTCGGATTTACGCTGATCTACAACGCAACTGATGTGGTGAATTTCGCGCAAGGCGAGTTTGTCATGATCGGTGGCATGGTGTCGGCGTTTGCTTATGCCGCTGGCGTACCTCTGATGTTTGCTGCGATGCTGGCGATCATCGTGGCGATAATTGTTGGGCTCATACTTTATCGCTTCGGGATCGAGCCTGCGCGTGGTGCCAGTTCGGTCGTTCTCATCATCATTACCATTGGCGCGTCGATTGCGATGCGTGGCCTGGCGGCTTTGGTGTTCGATAAGCAGTTTCACAAACTGCCCGCGTTTTCAGGTGAAGCTGCAATCCGTGTGTTGGACGCGAGCATTGTTCCGCAAGCGCTTTGGGTGCTTGGCGGTGCGCTGGTTATCGTTGCTGCGCTGTGGCTGTTTTTGACGCGGACACTCTTCGGTAAAGCAGTTCTTGCCACGGCTGCCAATCGAATGGCTGCGCAACTCGTGGGCGTCAACACATCGTTTGTAATGTCGTTTTCATTTGCGGCCTCGGCGGCCATTGGGGCCATTGCGGGTGTGCTTGTGACGCCGATTACGTTCACGAGCTATGATGTGGGCACCGCATTGGCGCTTAAGGGATTTGCGGCTGCGGTTCTTGGCGGTATGGGAAACCCGCTTGGTGCTGTGGCTGGTGGACTGATTATTGGGCTGCTCGAAGCGCTGGGGGCGGGATACGTGTCTTCGTCCTACAAGGACGCGATCGCATTTATGGTGCTGATCGGGGTGTTGATGCTGATGCCCGGTGGCCTCTTTGGCAAAGCGCACACGGAGCGGGTGTAAAATGAGCCGCTTACTATCGTCGCGCTATGCGGCTCTGATGTTTGTGGCATTGGTTGTGATCGTTCCAGGGTTGATGTTGAATTCTTCATTTTATCTGCGCGTTGGAGCACTGATTTTTATTTTTGGGTTTGCCGCGCTTGGGCTCAATTTGTTGATGGGCTATGCGGGGCAAGTTAGCCTTGGGCACGCGGGTTTTATAGGTATTGGGGCTTATGCGACGGCGGTGCTACCGACGCATTTCGGCTGGAATATTTTCGCGGCGATGGCGGCAGGTGTCGCGGGCGCGGGGTTGATCGCGTACATTGTTGGCGGACCGATATTGCGGCTCAAAGGGCACTATCTCGCTGTGGCGACACTGGCGTTGGGTATTCTGATCTCGATGGTGATCAGCAATGAAGTCAAATATACGGGCGGACCGGATGGTATGGCGGTGCCGCGGCTTGAAGTGTTTGGGTTTCGACTACGGACGGCGCAGCATTGGTATTGGATTTCAGGCGGTGTTTTGTTCCTTGGCATTGTTGCCGCTCAGAACTTGATCGAGAGTCCTACGGGCCGTGCGCTTAGAGCATTGCACGACAGTGAAGTGGCGGCGGGGACGCTTGGTATTGATGCCGCGCGGTATAAATTGATCGCGTTTGTTGTGTCGGCTGTTTACGCAGCGATCTCCGGCGTTTGCTTCGCGCTTCTGAATGGGCATATCACGCCGGATTCGGCGAGTTTTCTGCGCTCGGTAGAGTTGGTGACGATGGTTGTGATCGGCGGTATGGGGTCGATCCTTGGCGCGCTCGTTGGGGCGGCGCTGTTGGGCTTGCTTGAACAATTGTTGGCGCAATTTCACGAGGTCGAGACGTTGATCCTTGGTCTCGTCATGATGGCGGTTATGATTTTCATGCGTGATGGCATCGTGCCGACGCTGCAACGACTGCTGTTTTCTCGGAGGGCGTCATGACGGCGCCGGTGCTTGAAGCTGATGGCGTTGGTATATCGTTCGGTGGCGTGCGCGCCGTCGACAACGTGTCGTTCCGTGCCTATCCCGGGCGTGTGTTGTCCATCATCGGACCGAACGGGGCGGGTAAAACGACGTTGTTTAATCTGGTCTCCGGCGTTTATCGCAGTGATAGTGGCCGCATTCGGGTCAATGGTGTTGATGCGACGGGTGCGCGACCGGCGCGTCTGGCGCAACTCGGCCTCAGTCGGACGTTCCAGAATTTGCAGATTTTTGGACGCATGACAGCGCTCGAAAATGTCATGGTCGGACGACATTTGCGTGAGCGTCATAATGTGGTGCTGCACCTGCTTGGTGTCGCCGGTGGTGAACATGCGACGCGGGAGGCTTCAGAAGCACTGCTCGATCGTATTGGGTTACTGTCACATGCGCACGAGGAAGCGTCTTCGTTATCCTATGGTGTTTTAAAGCGGTTGGAGATTGCGCGTGCGCTGGCGACTGAGCCCAAAGTGTTGTTGCTCGATGAACCTGCCGCGGGCTGCAACGCGGTCGAGACTGCTGAAATCGACGAATTGTTGATTGCCTTAGCGAAGTCTGGCTTGGCGATTGTGCTGGTTGAGCATGACATGAAGCTGGTTATGAGTTTATCTGACAGTGTGCTGGTCCTGGATCAAGGGCGCTCGCTGGTGGAAGGCCCGCCTAATGATGTGGCGCGTGATCCGCGCGTGATTGCGGCCTATCTTGGGGTGGCAGCGGAAGGCGATCTTGCGGGTGGCCGTATGCCGGGAGGTACCCATGCTGCGACTTGACGGCGTCAAAAGCGATTATGGCCGCATTGAGGTGCTGCATGGGATTGATCTGACTGTGGACGTCGGTGAGATTGTTGCGCTCGTAGGTTCTAATGGCGCGGGCAAGACGACATTGTTGCGGGCAATTTCGGGTGTGCAACCGGTCAGCGGTGGGCGCATTTCGTTGTTGGGGCAAGATCTGACCCAGACAAAGCCACACGCGCGCGTTGCCGCAGGTGTGGCACAAGTGCCAGAGGGGCGGCAAATCTTTGGACCGTTAACGGTTGAGGATAATTTGCGGCTTGGAGCCTATTTGCGGCGCGATCGGGAGGTTGGGGATGACCTCGAGCGGATCTACGCTATGTTCCCAATCCTTAAGG
>JABFRJ010000108.1 GCA_013141255.1 Hyphomicrobiaceae bacterium | reverse complement strand
GTTTTGTGCATTGCGGACGAATAGGACGAAGAACAAAACCAAGAAAGCCGCGAATATCAACACTGGGAGGAGATCGTCACTGCCAGCTGATCGTTTTTTGATGTAGCGCGCCCGCTCTTTTACAGCCTCGGTGTCGCCGAGAAGAACGTCTTTGATGTCACGCACGCCAGCCTTGATCCCGCCAGCAAAATCGCCGCGGCGAAATCCTGGAAGTATTGCGTTGTCGACGATGATTTTGGACATGATGTCGGTCATCTGGGGTTCCAGACCACGACCGACCTCAATGCGAACCTTACGCTCATTGGGCGCGACGATGAGTAGGATGCCGTTATTGATTGGTGCTTGGCCTATTTTCCAGAAGCGACCGAGGCGATAGCCAAAATCTTCGATTTCATAGCCCTGCAACGTGCGCGTGGTGTAGACGACGATTTGATCGGACGACTTGGCTTCGAGTTCACGCAGCGTGGTCTGGAGCTCAGCGAGGTCTGCTGCTGATAATATGGCGGCCTCGTCGATGATGCGACCGGTCAGTGGAGGAAACGTGGGTTCGGCAGAGGCCGCGCACGGCCATAGGACGTGAACGGCCAGTAGGAGACATAGCATACCAAGGCGGCTACAGATGGTAGACGTCTTGGTCGCGACAATCGTGTTGATGGAAGCACAGGTCACGCGCGTCGTTCCTTCAGTATTTTATCTGATTGCGGGCGGTGAGTCGGTCGGCCCGTCTGCAGGAATCGCGATACTTAATGTGCTCAGTTTTTCTTGGTGCCGAAATCGACTTTGGGGGTCTTCACTTCTTCGGCTGGGATGTCGAAAGTCGCCATCTCTTTTGATTGTGGGTACATGAATGAGCGCCACCAGCGGCCGGGGATCGTTGCGATCTCAGTATTAAAGGCGCGGACGGACTCGATATAATCGCGACGGGAAATGGCGATGCGGTTTTCGGTACCTTCAAGCTGCTGCTGAAGAGCCAAGAAATTCTGGCCCGATTTCACGTCAGGGTAGCGTTCAGATACGACCATCAATTGGCGGAGAGCACCGCTTAACGTATTTTGTGCTTCTTGGAATTTTTTCATGGCCTCGGGGTTGGTCAGAATATCGGTTGGAATTTGGGCGCTGGTGGCGCGTGAGCGAGCTTCGGTTACTTGTGTGAGCACCGATTTTTCTTGTTCGGCGAAGCCTTTGACGCTCTCGACGAGGTTCGGGATCAGATCGGCGCGGCGCTTATATTGGTTCAAGACCTCAGACCATTTGGCTTTGGCATTCTGCTCATAGGTTGGGATGTTGTTGACACCGCAGCCTGCCAGCGAGACGGCTGCGAGGAGTAGCAGCACACGTGTCAATGGTGCTCTCCATGCGATGGTATTCATTTCGAAATTCTCCTGAGATGGGCCAAGCGGCGGGCCAAATTTCAAAGCTTGATTTAGCTGTGAGCTATCCGTACGCGGCCAATGAAGCGAGCGCAAGACGCTCGGAATTGTCAGATGTCGGAGTTTTGATACTTAACTTTACCGTGATTATCGCGCGTTGGATAGTTAATCCGATTTTTCGTGTATCATTGGTTTTGGTGATGAGCGTTGGAACGTTTGTAGTTCGATGAACTCCATGCCGCGTAGTAGTCAGCGTTAAGTGGAGCTGAAGGATGAGACTGAATTTGTCGTATGCATTGGTGAGTGTCGTGTTGAGTTGTTTGTTGGCTGCAGCGGGCGACGTGTCATTGGCAACGGCGGGCGGATTTGGGTGCGGGAGCGCGGTCAAAGACTGTTATGAAAAGGTCTCGTTGCCTGATACCTACGCGTCTGTGGCACGCGAGGTTGTGGTGCAGTCGGCGCGAACCGAAGTTGTACGTGAGCCTGTAGTAGTTATGACGCGGGTGGAGCGGTTAGAAATAGTGCCTGGTCGTTGGCAACGTGACGTTTTTCCAGCCCAATACGGCTCAGTTGAGCGGTCTGTGCTCTTACGTCCGGCGAGTGTGAGCTACTCGGTAGCGCCTGCTCAGTATCGGGCAGTGCATGAAACAGTGGTGGTGCGCCCTGGCTCTTGGCGCTGGGAGCGTCAGATTGATCGGCATGGCCGCGAAACTATGTGCAGAGTGTCGATACCCGCTGAGACGCGCGTTGTTCGTCGGCAGGTAATGGTGGCGGCTGAGAAAAGGATCGCGCATACAACCCCTGCCGTATATCAAACCGTACGACAGGAGGTTGAATTGGCGCCACAGCGCGTGAAGCATACTTATATCCCGGGTTCGTTTGCCTATGCGGAGCGCCGTGTGGTTGTTCGTGCGGCTCAAGATCGCTTGGTCTCGCACCCAGCTGTTACTAGCGTCGTGCATCAGAAAGTCTTGGTACAAAAAGGCGGCACATCGTGGCGCCGGACGTCTGGTTTCTGACATTGAAATCGCGGAAATTGTAGATTTTCGATTATGTTCGGGTGGGTGAGAGAGCCCCTCGTTTGGTTGTGTGTCCACGGTTTTCATTACTTATCATAAGTGTTCTCCGCAGGGACAACTTGCCAGCGACGTTTGGCTACATACAAATTCCCCTGTTCGCGTCACAATTGCGTCGTACGGTCGTGTCCTGTCCACAGGACGGGCAGGATAGGTGATGTTTGAATGACGGGTTGAGTGGGGCGCGGAGTGATGCCGGGTCTGTGCTCGGGGGCAGGCGGCGGATGAAGCGTAATACAATTGCGGTGATGAATACTAAAGGCGGGGTTGGTAAATCCACGCTGGTTTTGGCGCTTGCTGAGACGTTGACAGCGCTGCACGGGAAGACTGTGTTGGTGATTGATTCCGACGCCCAAGCGAGCGTCAGTGCAATGTTGATGACTCCTAACCACTTGCATAAGCTGCAAAACGAAGCCGCCACTATTGTTGATTTTTTGGCAGCATCTGTTCTTAAGACGCAGACAGTCGATTGGACAAAATTCGTCGTTGGTAATGTTTCAGACGTTGACGACGCTCGACGCTTGTATCTCATTCCGAGCGATATGCAGCTTACGCTCTTTGAACGTGAGGTATCGCGGGAGAGCCAACATGCAGCACTGCGCGCGACGGTGCGTAAGCTTTTAGAGGCGGCGCGGAATATTTTTGATTACGTTCTGATTGATTGTCCCCCTGGGTTGTCGGTGTTGACCGAGACATGGCTTCGGGATGCAGATTGGTATATGTCGCCGACCAAGCCGGATTATGTGTCCGTTTGCGGGCTTGAAGTGTTTCGTCGGTTTCGAGCGCTCAACCCGGAGATGGGATTTGCGGAGAATATTGGTGTCGTCATCAACCTTGCCGACGCGGCGTCCGCGGCTGATCGTGACTACGATGCTTGGCTCCGTTCACAAGCTGACAATCGTTGTTTTGGCCCTTCGGTATTTAGGACCAGCGCGTTACAAAGCGCAGCATTATATTCGGCGGATGGGCGCTCGTGGTTGGCAAAGTATCCGGGTAATGTTGGGCAAGCCGTGCGCGGATTGACGGAGGAGCTGATTGCTCGGACAGAGCAAGTTCAGGCCGATGCTGCGGTTCAACTCAAGTCCACCGGCAGCAGCAACTGAGATCGCTGAACTGCTAGAGCATTTCGCGACGAAATTGCTGCACGAGTAGCGACGAAATATTGGAGCGGGCGAAGGGATTCGAACCCTCGACCCCGACCTTGGCAAGGTCGTGCTCTACCCCTGAGCTACACCCGCTTCCAAATGCATATCTCGGCCAAACGGTGCGAGACTTGCGTGGGGTACGACGGGCGATGCCGTCGACGATGGTCTTATGCACAAAGCTAAGCGTGTTGGCAAGGGCAGTAAATGCGCGCGCGATAATGGTCATACCTTATAATGGTCCGTTAGGACCGCTTGGTCTGGTAGTATTGACGGATTATTCGCCGCTATTTGCCACGGTATTGGGCTTTGACAGGGGGGCTCAGTCATGGCAAGGGGAGGCACATTCATCTTTTCTGACTTGAGGTTATGATGGCTACGGCGACCAAAGCGGCGCGCGGCACTAAGCGGACGTGCCAGAATGACGATTGTAGTGCGCGATTTTACGATCTCAATCGAGACCCGATCGTGTGCCCGGAGTGCGAGAGCAAATATACAATTGTGGTGCAAGTTCTGACCCCGGCCCAGCTGGCGGCAGAAAAGGCCCGCAAGCCGGTCAAGGCGGCCGAATTAGTTGAGGCCGACGATGCTAAGGCGGATGATTTGCCCGAGGGCGAAGAGGCGTTGGCCGATATTGAGGTCGTTGAAGAGGCCGGTGCGGTCGATGCTGACGAAACATTCCTCGAAGAAGAAGAGGATTCCGGCGCAGACGTCAGCGGTATCGTCGGCGAAGCGGGTGATGATAGCGACGAACAATAATCATCATCTCGATCGACGCCGCTCGATAGGTCCGTTCAAAGTTGAAACCGGCGCTCGTGTGGTGCGCCGGTTTTTTAGGGTTCGCACTAAACGTCGACATACCTTCCGGTCGCTTGGTTGAGGACCTGTAACGTGCCACTTGATATATCAAAAT
>JABFRJ010000077.1 GCA_013141255.1 Hyphomicrobiaceae bacterium | reverse complement strand
TGTCTACAATTTCTGGGGCCGCACCGAAATTCGCCGCCGCACCTGGAGTTCGGTGCATCTACTGGGCGACCCGCTCGTGTATCACGGCACCGGCCGCGAATTGTTTCGTGGCTTCATGACCATCTTCGCCATGGTCTTGGTCCCAATCCTATTGATCGGCACGGTTATGATCGTGCTCTACGGCCAAGCCAGTATGGTTTGGGGGCTGTATCAAGCGGGGCTATTCTTGGTCGTCTATCCCCTATTGAAAGCTATCGCCACCTATCGTGCCCGCCGCTATCGCTTGTCGCGCACCACATGGCGCGGCATCGTCGGTCGTATGAACGGTTCATCCACCGAATTCGCATTCGTCAGTTGGAGCTCAGCACTGCTCTATCCCTTGACGCTCGGCTGGATCGCACCCTGGCGCCAAACGTACTTGCAGAGCCGCCTCTCCAACGAGACCGAACTTGGCAACCACAAACTCGTCAACACTGCCACGAGTGGGCCCGTGTATGTGCCCTACTTCATTCTCTGGATCGGAACCATCGCGCTCTACTTCGGTATCTTCTTTGTTGGCATATGGATCTTGGGTCCAGCGAAAGTCGCGCTCATTCGCGCACCTATGGGTTGGACAGCAATCACGCGGTCTGACGTGTTTTCGATCCTCGGCTTGATCTTTGCAGCCATCTTCATTTGGTCGCTGATGAGCTCATTCTATCGCGCCACACTCTACAATCGGCTCGCCAAGTTTACGTTCCTAGTCGCCCCAGCATTAAAAACAACGACCTCCGTACCCAGCATTTATACCCCGACACCGTTCGGCACTGACACTCCGCCGTCGCCTCTGCGTTTTCGCTTAAAAGTCCGCGCGCCCGCCTTGATCTGGCTCTTCGTCACCAACCAACTGCTGATCTATCTCAGTCTCTTCACCTTGAAGCCCGTCGCCGTCGCCCGCACGCTGAAATATTATTGCGAACACTTGGCCATTGTCGGCCCCTTCGATCCGGGCCAGATCGGACAACACCCTGACCGGTCACGCGAAGGAGGCGAGGGCTTAGCACAAGCCTTCGATGTCGATGCCTTCTGACACTATGCTATCTCATCCAATTCAGAGTGCTGGGCACTTCGCCCGTTACACCGCCCGTTACACCGATGGCCAGACGGCAGCGGTCCGGCCCGTCGACATCGCACTAACCCTCGATGGCCTGCGCATTGGCGCCCCCGATGCAGCGCACGTCATTTGGCCCTATGCGAGCATTGCCATCGACATTCCTATTTCCAAAACAACCGCCCGCGCCGTACTGTTTCGCCGCGACGCTGATGGCGCAACCCTCACAGTCGACGATGCGGCGTTTATTGCCGCAGTCGCCAAATCCGCGCCGCATCTTCGATTGACCCAGGAACGCTGGCGGGTTGCCAAACCAGGTCTCGCCTGTGGAGCGGTCGCAGCCTCGCTCATCGCGGCGATCTATGCCTTAGATCTTTCGCCCTCGCGCGCCGTCGCCCGTGCCATGCCTGATCAAGCTCGCATGGTTCTCGGCCAAAACGTCGTGCGCACGTTACCAGTGCAAAAGACGTGTACCAATGTCGAGGGCCGCGCCGCGCTGACAAAAATCGTCGCACGCCTTCTGCCCAATGGCCCCGTCTCAGCCGATCATATCCAGGTCCTCGATTGGCAGCTCGTCAACGCTCTTGCCTTGCCCGGCAAGCGCATCGTCTTAACGCGCGCCATCATCGAGCAAGCTGCTAACGCCGAAGAACTCGCAGGTGTCATTGGCCATGAGGCAGGCCACGTCGCCTCTTTCGATCCAGAGGCTGGGCTTGTCCGTTATGTCGGCCTATGGGCATTGGTCCAGATGGTTTTCACCGGCACACCAGGTGCGCTCGGCAATGCTGGCGTGGTTCTCGCCCAATTAGCCTACACCCGCAGCGCTGAGCGCGAAGCCGACAATTACGCCCTCGGACTTATGCGCGTTGGCGCTATCGACCCCAAGCCCATGGCTGGATTTTTTCGTCGTATGCTTTCGCGCCGCTCGCCGTCGACGACGAGAGAAAAGCCAAGCGAAAGCGCGAGTAAATTCCCCATGCAGCCGGGAGATATTTTGCGCTCGCACCCCTCCGATCAAGATCGGATCGCCTACATCGAAGCCGTCCCAACCTATCCGGTACAACCCATTCTAGTTGCAGCCGAGTTCGCTCAATTGAAACAGATTTGCGCCTCGCAACCCGCGACGCTACCCCCATCTCCTCTGCCCCTCCCTCACATCAAGTCGACACCTCAGGCATCACCCAAATTGCGGTAAAAATTCTCCTTGCGACCATCCACAACCTACGACGCGATTTGTGGAAATCCCGTATTGATCAGCCTTCGCTTTGCCGCAATCTGTGGCTCAACACGCAGAATTGGCGGACATTCAGTCGAAAACGAAGAAGCTGTACCTCTCAAAAGGAGCAAACCCAGGCTTAGCGTTGCCGGAATCATCGCCCAATCTCGTGTCTCAAGCTTACCTGCGATCCTGCGGACGCCCGACACAGACAGCTCAGACTGCCGAGCCTCTATCAAGCCCGTTGATGAAAAGGCCACTGATGAAGAAAATTGCGTCACTGCTTGCCCTGACGATCTTGGTTGGCGTCGGCTATGCCTTATGGCCGGTACTGACCGCCTACCAGATCCGTCAAGCGGTCAAGTCAGGCGATAGCATCACCCTTGAACGTAAGATCGTCTGGCCGAGCGTACGTGACAGTCTGAAATCCTCCATCGCCGAATTGCAGTCCTCAAGTGCTCAAGACCGTAGCAAACATGGCCAGCCCACACCGAGTCTTTGGTCGCGCGTCAAATCCTCCTTCGTCCCCTATTTCGCCGATAACATGATCGACCGATACGTTAACGCCGAAAGCATAGCCAACCTCGACAGCTTAAAAGCCATGTGGCGCCAGACCAAGGACGGCGCATCGCGCTTGGCCACCGGCGATATGGCGGGCGCCATCGGCGACATGAAGTCCGAACCAGAATCCAACCCGTTGGCTCGCTTTTTGAGCTTCTACAACCGTATCCAAAGCGCCCGTTTCGACGGACTCGACAACGTCGAATTCGAAATTGCCGACCGCTACGTCCCCGAGCGCCGCTATCTAAGCCGCTTCGCGTTGAACAACTTTGAATGGAAGCTAGTTTCTGTTCGTGTGGCCGGCGTCGGCTTTTAGGTGCCCCGAATTGAAAAACACAAAGTTAACTTAACCCTTTACTAACCAACGGAGTGCTAGCGTCCGCGCAATGGAGGACACTCGTCCACCGAAGTAATGTTTTGCGTTTGAGTGCGTTCAATGCTCGCTGAAAAACTCGTCACGGTGCCAGCAGCGCCTGTGCATATAATTCCCGGTTTCGCGCAGCATGCGGGCTCCGCATCCGTCGATCCGAACTCAGGCCAAAGCCATCAATCACCATTCGTAACTTTTGTTGAGCCCGAGGAAAGCTTCCTCGCGCTCTCGATCCGCAATTTCGGACTAACTCTGGCGACCTTGGGGTTCTATTCGTTCTGGGCTCGCGCCGAAGCGCGCCAGCAATTGCACCGCGCCATCCGTATTGATGGCAAACCACTAGATTTCACCGGCACCGGCCGCGAGGGCTTTATTTCCTTCCTCATCGGCATTGTCGTTACGATCTGCGTGACCGGCTTAGTCCTCGTGCTGCTGGTTCAGAACAGTCACGCCGCTGCAAACCCTCTCGCGAGTTTCGCGGCCGTTCGTTGGCAGCGCCTCGCGATTTCGCTCCCGCTGGTATTTTTGCTTGGCTCCGTTGTCTACCGTAAGCGCAAGCACAACCTGCGTCGAACGTGGTGCGGTAAGCAAAATTTTGATCTCGTTGGCCACCCCTGGCACTACGCCTTCCAGCACTTCTGGACAGCATTTCTCGTGCCCGCGACACTCGGCTGGGCCGCCCCATGGCGGGCGAGCCGCTTAGAGCGCCGCAAGATCGATGAAATGCGCTTTGGCGACACCAAATTCCACGCCGTCGGCACAGTGAAGCCGCTCTACAAAGCCTTCGCCGTGCTGTGGTTTGGTGGCGGTACCGCTTACGTAGGCACCATGGCATTGCTCGGTGTATTGATTGGTCCTGAACTACTCAGCTCCATCGCGTCGGGCAGTCTGAAGCCACTGCAGGATGCGGGCTCCATGGGCAAGTTGCTGCTCATTCTCGGCATTGGCATGACGCCCGTCATCGCTTTTCTCCTGTTCTATCGCGCGGCCTGGATTGAGCATCAGGTGTCAAGCGTCGGTATTGGCGATATGCGGCTCGATTTGAAGCTACCGAAGTGGCGTTTCGCAGGCCTTATGGTGACCAATGCGCTGATCAAGATTGTCTCATTCGGCGGCTTCCAGCCCGCAGCCGATGCACAACTCGTGCGCTTCGTCGTCAATAATATTCGCACCGTGCCGCTTGATCCTCAACCCGCAGTCGTCTAATCCACCGCCGCGCGTGTCTCCGCCATCTTCATGCCATACCCACACGCCAGCACCACGCCTCCAAAGGAGT
>JABFRJ010000063.1 GCA_013141255.1 Hyphomicrobiaceae bacterium | reverse complement strand
ATCAAAAACCACCGTCGTCACCACCAAAGCCGGACGTCACACCTGGTTCGACGGCCTTCCGCTCAAACAGCGCTTCCGCACGGCAAAACTCTACGCCAGCGCCATTCCGCCAGTCTTCATCGGTGCGCTCGTCGGCGTCCTCACCGCCATCATGGGCGTCGGCGGCGGCTTCCTGCTGATCCCCGCGCTGATCTATATGCTGCACGTGCCCACCCGCGTCGCGCTTGGCACGTCCGGCTTTCAAATCGTCTTCCTCACCGCCTACACCACAGTCCTGCAAGCGACGCAAAACCACTCGGTAGATTTATTTCTCGCGCTACCCCTGATGCTCGGCGGCGTCACCGGTGCTCAGCTCGGCGTGCGCATGAGCGAAAAACTCAACGCCGCCCAACTGCGATTGCTCTTATCGCTCCTCGTCTTAATGGTCGCGGTCCGCATGGCCTACGATTTGACCATCCGCCCCGACGAACTCTTCAATCTCGAAACCATCATCCCCTAAACTCAACACACGACGCAAAAACGCCCCATCGCATCCGGCAGGGCGCTTGAAACGTGCATCAAAAAAACCGAATTAGTCCTTCGCGCGCTCGATATACGAGCCATCCGACGTCATAACCACAACGCGCGTGCCGCTTTCGATATGCGGCGGCACCATCACGCGCGCGCCATTCGACAGCTTCGCAGGCTTGAACGACGACGACGCCGTCTGCCCCTTCACCACCGGGTCTGCTTCAACAATCTGCAACGTCACCTTCTGCGGCAATTCAATCGCAACGGGACGCCCCTCAAACGACTGGATCGAACAAACCATGTTCTCTTGCAGCCAGATCGCACTATCGCCGAGCACATCCTTCGACACCGAGATCTGCTCAAACGTGGTCGGCTCCATGAAATTGAAACCCAAATCATCCTCGTAGAGATAGTTGTAGTTCAGCTCTTCGAGATACGCCCGTTCCACGTTTTCCGTCGTGCGAAAACTCTTCACCAACTTCACGCCGTCCGAAATGCGTCGCATATCGATATGTGTCGTCGGCGTACCCTTGCCCGGACGAATGCTCTCCGCCTTGATGACCGTGCACAACTGGCCGTCCACTTCCAAGACATTGCCCTTGCGCACTTCGCTGGCGATCACTTTGACCACAGGTCGTCTCCGTCAATTTGCGTATGTCTACCAAACGCTTGGGTTGCATCAGCCGAGCAATGCAAGGGTGCCAATCTGGCCCCGCGAGCGTTCGACGCATGTTTCGAGTTGCCGCTTCATACCCGGTTCGGTCTAAAAGGCCAAGTGCCGCCGCAATAGCATATATGAGCCGATATAAAGCCTGCTTATCTCCCGAGAACCCGCCATGTCAGACGCCCGCCCCTTTTGGCACCCCGACCGCCATACCGACCGCCGACCGCTTCTGGTCGCCCGCGGCCGCATCAAAAACGCCATCCGCCGCTGGTTCGAAGACCAAGGCTTCCAAGAAGTCGACACTGCCTGCCTGCAGGTCTCCCCCGGCAACGAAGCCCACCTCCACGCCTTCAAAACCTCGTTCGACACCGAGGCGGGTGCATCCACGCCGCTCTACCTCCACACCTCGCCCGAATTCGCCTGCAAAAAACTTCTGGCCGCTGGCGAGACCAAAATTTTTACATTCGCCCCCGTCTTCCGCAACGCCGAACGTGGCCGCTTGCACGCCCCTGAATTCACAATGCTCGAATGGTATCGCACGGGCGCGCCCTACACACAGATGATGGACGATTGCGCCGCCCTGCTCAAAATCGCCAGCGGCATCACTGGCCGCACAGAATGGACCTGGAACAATCGCACCTGCGACATTTCAAAAAACTATGATTGGACCACACTCTTCCAAGCCTTCGCCCAGCAAGCCCTTCCGCCGCTGCACGTTACCCTCGACGACGGCACACCCAATCTCGCCCGGATGCGCGCCGAAGTCGCCAAGATCGGCGTTCGCGTTGCCGACGACGACACCTGGTCTGATCTTTTCTCCCGCGTGCTTGCCGAACGCATCGAACCCTTCCTCGGCCTCTATCGTCCCGAAATGCTGTGCGAGTATCCCACGCACGAAGCCGCCCTCGCCCGTCCCGTCCCCGATGATCCCATCGTGGCCGAACGCTTCGAGATGTATGTCTGCGGCGTCGAACTCGCCAACGCCTTCGGCGAACTAACCGACGCTGACCAACAACGCGCACGTTTTGAAGCCGAGATGGCCGAAAAAGAGCGCGTCTATGGCCGCCGCTATCCCCTCGATGAGGACTTCCTCGCAGCTCTTGCCACCATGCCGCCTGCGTCTGGCTGCGCACTCGGCTTCGACCGCCTCGTTATGCTGGCAACTGGCGCAACGCATATCGATCAAGTCCAATGGACGCCCGTTGCCACAACGCCATAAAATCAATTGTGACAGCCAATTGTAAGGGTTTCCCGCGCCATTGGCAGTCCGCACCCCATTCGTGGTAAGAGGCGCGACAGGAGACCCGCAATGCCACCCGCTCATCAAGCCACACAGCCTCTCGCATCCGTCACCGTCCGCGCCATTCAACTCTGCGAAACGCTCGACCTCAAAGGTCTTGAGCGCGAAGACGTATTCTCCAAAAGCCCCCTCGCCTTCGCCGCAGGTCACAATGGCGTCGCCGTCCTCTTCAAATTTGGCGCCGCAGCCTTCATCGGCATGACGCCCGTCGAAGAAGATGATCTCATTCGCGGCCTCGGCGAACGCATCGTCGGCCCACTCGACAATCGCGAAGTCGAAACCGCGCAAATCGCAGCCAACGCCGACGACGACTCCGTCACACCGCAAGGGCTCATTCAAATCAAAACCCGCGACACCCCGCGACTATTGCTCATAGCAGAAGCGCTCGCCGTATCAGTCGCTCTCGCCCACGACGAGCGCCGCGTCGCCCGCGCCTTCGAACGCATCGCCCCCATCGGTAACAGCCTCGTTGCCCGCAAGCTGCCCGGTGGGTCACACGCAGCCATGCTCGAAGAAATCGGCGAAGCACTCTTGGTTCAGCAACGCCTCGCTGGCCGCGTCGATCTCGACGACAAACCCGACGTGCTCTGGGACAAACCCGAACTCGAACGCTTCTGGGCCAAGCTCGTTGACGAATACGACCTCGCCGCCCGCGCACGCGCAATAGAACGCAAACTCTCCGCCATCCAGGAAACCACGCAAACCATCACCGACCTCGTCGCCACCCGCACGTCGCATCGCCTTGAGTGGTACATCATCGGCCTCATCACGCTCGAAATCGTGCTCAGTTTCTACGACCGCTTCAAGGTGTTGAAATGACGGCTCGTCAGTCGCGTGTCAGTTCACCCGCCAACACCACGCTCCGCACCATCGAAGCACTCACCAGTGCAGGCCTCATCGACGCCAGCGCCGCGTCCACCCTCGCCCCCGTCGCGGCCCGCTACGCCATCGCCATCACGCCCGCAATGTCCGAACTCATCGATCCATCAAACCCACACGACCCCATCGCCCTGCAATTCGTCCCCGATCCACGCGAACTCGATCATCTCGCCAACGAAGCCGCCGACCCCATTGGTGACATCAAACACGAAAAGCTCCCCGGCCTCATCCACCGCTACCCCGACCGCGTCCTTCTAAAACTAACGCACGCCTGCCCCGTCTATTGTCGCTTTTGTTTTCGCCGCGAAGTCGTCGGCCCCGGTGGCGAACAAGCGCTCACGTCAGACAAACTCGACGCCATAGTTGCTTACATCGCCGCGCGTCCGGAAATCTTTGAAGTGATCCTAACCGGCGGCGATCCGTTGATCCTCGCGCCCCGCCGCATTGCGGAAATTACCGCCCGCCTCGCCGCCATCCCGCACGTGCAAGTTCTGCGTTGGCATTCCCGCGTGCCTGTCGTCGCCCCCGAACGCATCACGCCGGAACTGATCGCGGCGCTCCGCATCCAAGGCAAAGCCGTCTACATCGGCGTCCACACCAACCACGCCAAGGAACTGACAGCAGACGCCCGCTCGGCCCTCGCGCGTCTCGCCGACAGCGGCATTCCGCTCGTCAGCCAAACCGTCCTGCTCAAAGGCATCAACGACACTGCCGAGACACTCGCCGAACTTTTCCGCACGCTCCTGTCATTGCGCGTAAAACCATACTACCTGCACCACGCCGACCTAGCCCCCGGCACCAGCCACTTCCGCACCACCATAGCCGAGGGCCAAGCGCTCATGCGCCAATTACGCGGCCGCCTCTCCGGCCTCGCCCACCCCACCTACATCATCGACATCCCAGGTGGATTCTCAAAAGTCCCCATCGGCCCGAGCTACATCGACACCGACGGCAACCTCCTCGACCCCGATGGCCACGCGCACGCATATCCAGAGCGTGGGTAAAGTAACGCGGCATCCCAAGTGCGGTGCGGGATGACAACTTTTAAAATCCACTCGCCGGTGTCTTGTGTGGACGGCACCTGTTGGTCAAGGTGTTTTCCGAAGTATTGTGTGCTGTTGCGGTTGGGTGCAAGTCATGTGTTCGGCCTTTGAGATGCGGTTCGCAGACCGCTGGCCATGATGCTATCCGCCA
>JABFRJ010000378.1 GCA_013141255.1 Hyphomicrobiaceae bacterium | reverse complement strand
CATCTGTGTGATTAAGCGTTGGGCGAAGCCTGAGCCGAACACCGAGACGTGTATGTGGGCGGGGCGCCAGCTGTTGATGTAGTTGCGCCAGGGGTAGGGGCCGGGCTTGATCGTGCGATAGAAGTAGTAGCCGTTTTCGTCGGTGAGACAGCGCCCGCAACCGCCGAAATTTGGATCAATGGGTCCGATGTAAGTGTCATTGCGGTGGCGATAGCGACCAGCGGCGTTGGCTTGCCAGACCTCGACAAGCGTGCCGGGGACGGGGCGGCCGTTCTCGTCCTGGACGTGGCCGTGTACGATGATGCGTTCGCCAATGGGGTCGCCGGATTTGGCGTAATTTTTGATCAGGTCGTTGTCGAGCGGCCCGAGGTCGTTTGGTCCAAATGTTGGACCGGTCACTTCTGATAAGCTATTTTGCAGTGAAATCAGTGCATTGCGTGGCGAGCGCAGGACGCTGGTTTTGTATGTCGGCGTGTATGCGGGCGGATGCTGGGTCCGGTCGCGCATATTGAATTCAGCCTTGGCCAATGGGATCGGCATGCTTTCCTCCCGCTTCATTTTGTTTTCTTGAGCATCCTGACTGTATGTATTCTAAAAATAAATGACGATGATATAATCAATAGCATGAACGAAAATCATCAATTGTCGCTCGATGGCAACCTTATCCGGATCTTTCTGACCGTGCTTGAGGAGGGATCGGTGACGGCGGCGGCTGGGCGGCTGGAGTTGACGCAATCGGCGGTTAGTCATGCCTTGAAGCGGCTCAATCGAATGGTTGGGTCGCCACTGTTTGTGAAGCGTGGGCGCGGCATCATTGCAACCGCACATGCGGCGACGTTGGAACCCAAGGCTCGGGCGTTGCTGCAAGGGCTCAAATCATTTTCTGCGCCGGAAACATTTGATCCAAATTCAGCTCGGTGGTCGCTGACGATTGCGGCGAATGATCTGCAGCGCGATCTGATTTTGCCGGTGCTGTGGCGATCATTGGAAGCAGTGGCGGCGGACGTGAAGCTTAGAGTTATTCCATCTGAGGTGCCGTCGGTCGAACTGTTGCGGGCCGAGCGATGCGATTTGGTTTTGACGCCGCATCCACCGGCTGGGGGGGATGCGATGCAACGGCAGCTGTTTAAAGATCAATACGTTTGTTATTATGATGCAGCGTGTCGGCGTGCGCCTAAATCTGCGGAGGATTACTTTGCGGCAGAGCACGCGACGGTCGTGCATCCAAACGGTGTGCCGCTGCAATTTGATCGCATGTTGAGCAGGCTTGGTTTGCAGCGGCGGATTGTGGTGGAGGCGCCGAGCTTCGCCGGAGTGTCTGCGTTTTTGCGCGGGACCAAACTTATCGCGACGATGCCTAGGTTGTTGAACTCGCATGTTATGCGCGGATTTCATATGACACCGTTGCCGCTTAAGGGCGAGGGCGTGCGTCGGGCACAGGTGTTGTCGATGTACCTGGTGTGGCATCGGCGTGCGCACCTTGATCCGGCGCATCAGTGGTTGCGGCAGAGACTGGTTGAGGCGGCACAATTGGCGTTGAAGTCCGATGGGGGCAGTCGTTAGCGATCTAAAGGCGGTCACATGCGTTGATGGTAGGTGTGTTGAGCGTGCGTGAGGGCTTGCGTCGCGGCGCGCGCGAGGGCATTGACGGGGTTGGATGAATTGGAGCTGCCGTGTCGAAACTTCCCGCGCCAGGTCCTGGACCCTCGCCGCCCTCGCTGGCCGCGACTGCGGGGCCGACTTTGGGCCCTATCGAGTATGGCCTGATTGGGCTGCAGTCGATGCTATGGGGCAGTATGTTCTTCTTCATCGGTCTTGCAAAAAGTGAAATCCCACCTTGGACGATGAGTGCGCTGCGACTGGGTGCAGCGGTGCTTGTGTTGACAGTAGTCGCGCTGTTTTTGGGCGTGCGGTTGCCGGCATCTCTAGCAATGTGGTCGCGTTTCTTGATCCTCTCGTTTTTCAACAACGCTTTGCCGTTCTGGTTTATTGCGCGTGGTCAGCAGGAAGTGACGGGTGGGATCGCGTCAATCTTCAATGCAACGGCGCCGTTGTTTACGATCGTTCTGGCGCATTTTGCTTTGGCGGATGAGCGGCTGTCGTGGCGGCGGGTTTTTGGCGTGCTGATAGGGCTTGGGGGGATCGGAGTGTTGACAGGGCTTGGCGGCAGCGTTGGTAGCAGCGGCGCGCAGTTGCAGTTGTTGGCGGCGGCTGCTTGCTACGCAATCGGCAACGTCTACGGGCGGAAATTTTTGATTGGGTTTCATCCAGTGTCGATGGCTGTGTCGCAGATGCTATGTGCGTGTTTTATCACGTTGACGGCGTCTGCACTTTTTGAGCAGCCGTGGACGATTGAGATGCCGAGTTCGAAAGCGTTGTTTGCCACTTTGGCGATGGGTGTTTTTGGGTCTGCGTTGGCGTCGCTGTGTCATTTCACAGTGCTAAAACGCGCTGGTGCAATCAATGCAATCTTGGTGACAATTATTCTTCCAATTACGCCTATTCTGTTGGGATATGTGTTTCTCGGTGAGCACGTCTCACTTGGGGCTATTGGTGGGGCTGCAATTATTGCGTCCGCGCTCGTGATCATTGATGGGCGGCTGGTACGTCGTTTTTTTGCACCTGGAGTTTGAAGTGACGCGACCCTTTGCCGCCCAACCATCGTTTGTTGCTGCGTTTGGCTACATGATGCTGGCGTTGGTTTCGTTTTCGTTGGTTGCGATTGCTGGGCGTGAAGCGTCAAAAGGAGTTGCGACAAGCGAGCTTATTTTTCTGCGCAACTTGATTGGTGCCGTGATCTTGAGCGCGCTGCTTTGGGTTAAGGGGTGGCGGTTTGCGGACATGCGAACATCGGTGCTGCCGTTGCATCTGGTGCGCAACGGCATCCACTTTGGCGCGCAGTATAGTTGGCTCTATGCGTTGACGCTGATGCCGCTGGCGGAATTATTTGCGATCGAATTTACTGCGCCGTTGTGGGTCGCCGTTGTGGCGCCGTTTGTGCTTGGCGAACGATTAACCGCTGGTCGTGTGCTGGCAGCGTCGCTTGGGTTTATTGGCGCACTGGTTGTGGCACAACCTGGCATCTTGGGTGACTCATTTCAGATGTCGTTTTCGATTGGAGCGCAGTTTGCGTTGATGGCAGCGCTGGGTTTTGCATTCAGTATGGTGAGCACGAAGTTCTTGACGCGGACAGAGCCGGTATTCCGGATCTTGTTCATTATGCATGTGGTGCAGACAATTATTGGTGCTTTCTTGCTGCCGCATGGATTTCCTGTGCCGCCGCCCGTGATCATGTTTTGGGTGTTGGTTGTGGCGCTCGCGGGGCTCACGGCGCATTACGGACTGGCGGCGGCGTTTGCGCGGGCAGATGCAATGATGGTGGCTCCACTCGATTTCATCCGTCTGCCGCTTATTGCAGTGTTGGGAGCCTGGATTTACGGAGAGACGCTTGGGACGGGCGTTGCGATTGGTGCGGGCATTGTGGTGATCGGGAATCTCGTGAACTTGTGGAGTGAGCGGCGAACACGAATGAGGGCGGCAAAAAACGTGATATAAATGCAACGAGCGTTTGCAAATGGTCCGTTTTGACCAATGTTGCCTCGAGTCACTGCCCATCGTCTCTAGTCAGAGGTTTTCAAGTTGAGGCATGGTCTGAGCGATCGATTCGTAGCCTAGAGGGCCTCATGACCATTCTACCGAGATTGTTTCGAGCGGGCGGGCTGCTGGCTGCGTTGGCTTTGCCAATGCTGATTGCTGCGCCTCTGTCCCATGCAGGCAATTTCGACATCAAAGATGTGGATGTGGAGAAAGGTTCGACGGAAGTTGGAACCAATAATACCTTCTTTTCGGGTTACCCGATTAATGCGGATCCGGTTCGCTCAAGCCATGAGATCGCAATTTCGCGTGGGATGACGGATCGCTGGTCGGCTGGGATCAAAGCAAATTTTGATCGTCCCGTTGGTGATGACCTGAAGTTTTCAACCGTCGGCACCGAGCATATCTTGTCGGTCAAGAAGTTTGAGAACGGGTTTGGATTTGCTCTGTTTGGTGGCTTGGATGTTGCTATTGATCGTGATGCAACGAACACCGTTACCTTCGGGCCACTGTTCAAGTTTGGAACGGAAGATACGTCGTTTGGCTTGAATACATTGTTTGGGCATACGTTTGGCCGTAATAGCACGGATGGTATTGATTTTACCTACGCCTGGAACATCAAGCAAGCCGTGCGCAAGGGCTTTGCTATTGGGATCGAAGGCCACGGCTTGATCACTGACATTGCAAATGCGCCGGGGACGGATTTCCAAGAACATCGGATTGGGCCTGTGCTTTATTTCGAACGCGAGTTAGGCCGTGGTGGCAAGTCGCATGCGCCGATGAAGCTTGGGGTGAAAGCGCCTGCTGGTGGCGGTGCGGCTGCCAAGGACGAGGGGCCAGATGGCCCAGTGTTCAAAGCAGAAGTTGGTATTCTGTTTGGTCTGACCGATGGCACGCAAGATCGTGCGTTCAAGATCAAGGGTGGCATTTCGTTCTAATGCTGGAGCGCTTGATCGCGCTAG
>JABFRJ010000372.1 GCA_013141255.1 Hyphomicrobiaceae bacterium | reverse complement strand
AGGAAGAATTGGGCGGCACGGCGATCCACACGCCAAACGGCACGATTGATGACGCGGTTGATACAGAAGCGGAAGCGTTTGCGCGGGCACGGGCTTTCTTGTCATACCTGCCGCAGTCGGTGCACGAACTGGCGGCACGGGTTGAACCCAAGGACGTGAAAGATCGGCGCAACGACGTCCTGCGAACGGTTGTTCCGCGTGATCAGCGGCAGGTGTATCGGATGCGGCCTATTGTTGAAGAGGTGCTCGACAAGGGTTCGTTGTTCGAGATGGGACGGGGCTGGGGACGCTCGGTGATCACGGGGCTTGGGCGACTTGATGGCTGGCCGGTCGCCATCCTGGCGAGCGATCCCTATCATTACGGTGGAGCGTGGACGTCAGACGCGTGTCGTAAGGCGATCCGACTTGTCGATTTGGCAGAGACGTTTCATCTGCCGGTGGTGCACTTTGTCGATATTCCCGGCTTCTTAATTGGCAAGGCGGCGGAAGCGTCTGGTGTCATGCGGTATGGTGCGCAGGCGTTGACGGCGATCCGGCAATCGCGTGTGCCGTGGTGTGCGGTCATGGTGCGCAAGGCCTATGGTATGGCGGGGCTCACGCAACGCAATGCATCGGCGCAGTTCACGCGTTTTGCCTGGCCGAGCGCGGAATGGGGGTCGCTGCCGATTGCTGGTGGTGTTGAAGCAGCGTACCGAGCTGACATTCAAGCCGCGCCTGATCCAGCGAAACATCGTGCGGATATTGAAGCGCGTTTGCAGCGTGTGCAATCGCCGCTCAGAACTGCGGAAGCGTTTGGCATTGAGGACATTATTGATCCGGCAGATACGCGCTTGCTGTTGACGCGCTTTGCCAATCGCGCGGCGCCGCTCAGAACTCCGGGTCGACCGAGCTTCGGTTATCGACCTTGATCCACTGATGTTGTCAGCGCCCGCCAGCGGTTTCGAGGATGCGGGCGAGGGCGGCGTGGCCGCGTGATTTGGCATGGGCGAGCGGGGTCACGCCCTTTTTGTCGACGAGATTGGGATTGGCGCCTGCGGTGAGCACCAGCTTCGCGGCCTCTTGGTGACGCTGTCCGCCGTCGCCGAGGATCACGATTTCAAGCAGGCAGGTCCAGCCGAGATTGTTGACATGATCGACCGCGATCTTGGTGTCCAGCATGACGCGGATGGCATCGACGTGAGCACGTTCGCAAGCGGGGATCAGAGCCGTGCCACCGAAACGATTGAGGATGGTGAGGTCGGGCCCCTTAGGGATCATCAGGCGCAACATATCGGCGCGACCAAGGGCACCGGCGAGCAGCCACGGGGTGTCTTTGTTGAGCGCTTGGGCGTTGATATTGGCACCTTCTGACAGCAGCACTTTGAAGGCTTCGAGGCGATTGTGTTCGACTGTTGCGAGGAGTGGCGTGCGGCGTTGCTCGTCGCGCACGTCAACTGGCGTGCCGACGATGATGAAGCGATTGATGGCGGAGACGTCACCCGTTTCAGCGGCGGCGATCATGGCGAAACGCTGGCGGTCTTGATCGGTTGCATCGGTGGCGCGGGCTGACGTTGCGGTACTCAGCGATAAGACGGTCCAAACGGCACAGCGGAAAAGGAGGTTGATCACAGCTGGCCTTGAGATTGAGGGCGTGCGAACGAACTCTCTACAGTCATTCAAGCTTGATGGGAAATGATCCGTTCGGGGCTCTACAGGGCACTGGCGCAGACGTTACTGTTTGGGCTGAATTGCCTGCGGCGTCGAGATGACTTTGGGGCCACTCGATGGGGCCGCAACAGGGCGTGAGGCCGCACCTGCGTTAATGGTTGTGGGTTGCACTGGTGCCTGTGACGTTGGCGATGCTGGTGCTATCATCGCGCCGGGTTGCTGACGAGCTTGGATCTCGCGCTCAACTTGACGCCATTTGGCGACGTTGGCTTCGTGCTCGCGATTGGTGGCCGCAAAGATGTGCCCGCCTTTACCATCGGCGACAAAGAACAAATCTTTGGTTTCGGCGGGCTTGAGTGCGGCTTCGATGGCGGCGCGGCCAGGGTTGCAAATCGGCGTCGGTGGTAGCGCGGGGATCACGTAAGTATTGTGCGCAGTCGCGGACCGTATCTCTGAGCGCAGGATCGGCTTGCCCCACTGAACTTTGCCTAGAGCGAGGCCGTAAAGAATGGTGGGATCTGATTGCAGCGGCATTTTTTGGCGCAAGCGATTGGTGAAGACCGAGGCGACGCGATCACGCTCGTCATTGCGGCCAGTTTCTTTTTCGATGATGGACGCGAGGACCAGTGCTTCTTCTGGCGTCTTCAGCGGCACGGTTTGCAAGCGCTCAGCCCACAACTGATCGATCACGCGTTTTTGTGCGGCCTGCATGAGTTCGATCAGTTTGGCGCGCGCAAGCCCGCGCGGCACTGAATACGTTTCAGGGAGAAGCGTACCTTCTGCGGGAATTTGTTTGATTTCGCCGCTCAGAGTTTGATCGGCCTTCAAGCGCTCGACGATTTGATAGCTCGTCAGACCTTCTGGCACGGTCAGGCGCATCAAAACGGTTTTGCCTTCCGACAGCGTCTCGACGACATTGCGGATGGAGGCGCCGGATTTGATTTCGTAGTCGCCAGCCTTGAGATCGATGGGTTTGCCACCGGTGATCAGCGACGTAAGCTGCATCAAATAGAGGCCGGCGATAAATGTGCGACCGTCTTGGACGACGCCTTCTTTTTCCAAGCGTTCTGCGATGCGTTGGCGACCATCGTTAAGCGGGATGGTCAGCATCTTAGCTTGGGCCAACGGGCCCTTGGCATTAACGGCGCCGTTCAAATAATATGATCCACCCAACACCGCGATTGAAACCGCGACGATCAGCGTGAACAATCCGCTCAATACCTTGACCACCGGTCCTCCCTTGCGCGGACTTTTATCGCCCGTAGCCTTCGATTTACTGCCCACGGTTGCCTTGCCACCCTGGGGACGCCGTGGTGCCGTGCGTGGCTCCAATGCCGACTGAGGATTGACGCCGCGCGGGAGACGCGATTTCCCGGTCGGTACAGTAGCGGTCTTCGGCACTGTGTGTGCTGACTCGCCATCCGTTGGCAACCGACGCTCAGCCATGGCCGCCACTCATCACCACACTCCATTCGGTCCGCTCGATCCAAGGACCGCAATTAAATCATGCTACCGCTGCAGTGATTGCACCTCAACTGGCACATCGGTGCAACTCCATAATCATACGCGTTCGTTTGAGGCTTTTAAGGTGCCGCTAAAGTAGGTGGTAAATATGGCGGGTGCTATCGTTCAATTTTAACATCACTCGCGAGCAAAGCGGCCGTTATGCCCGTTCAATCAAAGTTTTTTTCAGCTTACACGCGCTGGAAGATGACAGAAGCGTTAGTGCCACCGAAACCAAAGGAATTGGACAAAACAACATCGATCTGCCGCTTCTTGGCCGTGTGGGGCACAAGATCAACCGCAGTTTCACGTTCAGGGTTGTCGAGGTTGAGCGTTGGGGGGGCAATACCGTCGCGCATGGCGAGGATGGAGAAAATGGCTTCAACTGCGCCAGCCGCGCCGAGCAAATGGCCGATGGCGGATTTGGTCGAAGACATTGAGACTTTTGAGGCCGCATTGCCAAAGAGGCGTTCGACGGCACCGAGCTCGATGGTGTCAGCCATAGTCGATGTGCCGTGCGCGTTGACGTAATCAATGTCGCTCGGTTGCAAGTTGGCGCGCTTCAAGGCCATTTTCATGCAGCGATAGGCGCCGTCGCCGTCTTCGGAGGGGGCGGTGATATGGTAGGCGTCGCCGGTTAGGCCGTAGCCAACGATTTCGGCATAAATCTTGGCACCGCGTGCTTTGGCGTGCTCGTAGTCTTCGAGGACGACGATGCCAGCACCTTCACCCATGACGAAGCCGTCGCGATCCTTGTCGTAGGGGCGGGAGGCTTTTGTTGGTGTATCGTTATAGGCGGTGGCGAGGGCTTTGCAGGCCGCGAACCCTGCCATTGAAATGCGGCAGATCGGACTTTCAGCGCCACCTGCGATCATCACATCGGCATCACCGAGCGCAATCAGTCGCGACGCATCACCGATGGCGTGGGCGCCTGTCGAACAGGCCGTGACAACGGCGTGATTTGGGCCCTTGAAGCCGTGGCGAATGGAGATTTGTCCCGACGCGAGATTGATCAAGCGGCCTGGAATGAAGAAGGGGCTGACGCGGCGCGGGCCTTTTTCTTTGAGTAGGAGAGCCGTATCGGCAATGCCGGAGAGACCACCGATGCCGGAGCCGACGAGGACGCCGGTTTGCTCCTGCTTTTCTTTGGTGTTGGCGACCCAGCCTGAGTCTTTGATCGCTTGATCGGCGGCGGCCATAGCGTAGACAATGAAGTCGTCGACTTTGCGACTGTCCTTCGGCTCCATCCAATCGTCAGGATTGTATTTTCCGTCGGCAAGCGATCCGCGCGGGATGAAATTCGCAATCTGCGCCGAAATGTCTGAGACTTCGAACTCTTCAATGCGGCGGGCGCCATTTTGACCGGCGAGTAGGCGCGACCATGTCGCCTCCACGCCGCAACCGAGCGGT
>JABFRJ010000403.1 GCA_013141255.1 Hyphomicrobiaceae bacterium | reverse complement strand
ACAGCCGTCCGATCTGGACAAGCGCCCCTCGTCGGGCGCCCGGATTGGGGGATCGTCTAATGGTAGGACCGCAGACTCTGACTCTGCTTGTCTAGGTTCGAATCCTAGTCCCCCAGCCAATAAAATCGGCATTGCGTAGCAAAAGCACCATATGCGATGGTTTAAACCATTCAAAATTATGCTATTCAAACGCATGCGCGTTCCACACTCCGTTTCCATCCTTCGCCGCAAGCGCAACGAGATCCGAGATACGATTGCGGCGTATGAGATGAAGCTGAAACAGGCCCAAGCCGACCTTGCCCATGTGCAAGCGGCGTTACGGCTGTTTGAGGCGACCGGGCGTCCTGAAGACTTCCCGCCCTACATCGACTTGAACAGGGTGCTGCGGCGAGGTGAGACAACCCAACTGTGCTTAGCAGCGCTGGCAGAGGAAGGCCCTTTAGACACTCGGGAGCTTGCCGAGCGCGTGATGAAGGCCAAGGGCTTGGACTACGGAGACAAGGTATTGGCTCAAGCAATCTCTCTCAGGGTCGTCCAAACGCTGAGGGTGCGGGCGATAAGAAAAGGTGACGTGTGCGGCGCAACTCGCAAACGAGGCGTCTGCGTGTGGAGAAAGCCGTAAGGGCCGCACTAACCACACGGGTTGGGGGCTTGGCTTATCTTGAGAAGACAGGGGTTGTTCAAAAGTCATGGGTGGATAATGCCGCAGAATGGTCACTTTCCTAGGTCGACGGATGTAGCCACTAATGGTGTCACTCAAGTAGCTAAAGGAGTGTAATGTTTAGTTGCCACAAGTAACATAAAAATCATGATCGACAATCTTGGCAGATTCTCGATGGCTTTTGATGTATTCAATGTAATGCTGATTGAATGCTATTGCTGCCACCCAGTCAGGAACCCGAAATTGTTTTCCAACGTAACTCCAATCATTTGTCGATCTAGCCTGAGTGACTATCAGCCCGTTGGCCATCACAACGCGGATTTCGAAGCGAACCAGTAATTCAATCGCACCATAAATTGCCCGTTTGTCAGCGAAATAATCAGGGCGCTTGCCGTCCCACAATTCCTTATCGAGAAGGCTCTCCATCAAGTCCACAGCAACCTGGTGTTGCCGTGTTTTTTCTTGCTCAGAATCAAATACATGCATCATTTCTTTAGCAATACCAAAACGTATCATAGGATATAGAGGATCACGGAACGGATCGTTCTCGTCGTATTTTCTATGCACAATTATCCCGACGCGCGAGCCACTTTCGGAAATGACTTCAGCATATTTTCCGACGATAATTTCCGTGTCAATATCACATGGCAACCGAATGATTTCGTTTATTGGTTCGTGTGTCTGTATGGCGTCTGCAATCGTCTGCAATGACACAGACTCCCAAGCAGGATGTGTCGCATTAACAGCCTTAATGACTTCACGAAGACGAGGGAATAGCGCTCTCATTGCAACCTCAAACGAAATCGGCTGAGGTTACTACTTCAAGCTTCAATATTTAACAAGCCGTAAACGTTAATTCAGTCCACCTATTTCGAAAAATGGGCTTTTAAATCTTTGATTGGACTGTTGTTTAGGCCTGGCTCTGGGAATTTGCTAGAAGGAATGCACTTCCCAGCCTTGATTGCGTCAGCAACCTTGAGAAGTTCAGCGTCCACTAGTTGCTTTGTTAAGCCCGATCGGAAGCCAAGCAGAAACTTCATGTTCTCGATAGAGCCGTAACGCTCTGTTAGGACAGCAATGTACGTCTTTAATCCATCCATAGCGTGGCTCCCGAGTTCCCTGCGCTTACGGCACGCGACCCCGGAGAATCGCGCGCGTCATATATCAAACTAATTTCATAGTCAACACCAAGGTGTTACTAAACAATTAATAGACGATTAAGTTGTAGCACTCAAGGGCGAACTTGCCACATTTCCGGATTTAATTTTAATGACCCGATCATTTACTATCAATAGGTTAGATAGTTCACACCCAACCGGAATGAACAAATTTTCATTTTGCTGCACCGAAAAGTGTCCGCCATAAGGCGCACAAGTAGAATCGCACTCTGCTGCGATCCGTCGCCAACAGCGCATCCATATTTCCCCATGACGAGGCATCTCGGTGCGGTTGATGACAGTTTGGGTTACCGTTGCCAATAGCCCTTCCAATCCCGGCTAACTGGATGCGCCAGTGCCAGCCCGAGCGCGCGGTGGCACAGGCGGCCATTGTCCTCGCGGCGATGATCCTCAGCCCATGCGGCATGCGCGGCATACTGATACAGATGCTGCGGGCTGACGTGATGGTGTTGACCTTCCACCATCTTACGAAGGCGAGCTAAAAAGCTCTCAGCTTGGTTCGTGCAAGCGCCGTCTTTCGAATACGCTTCCGAGTGATTGATGCGGTGCGTTTTGAATTTGGCGTGTAGCGCGTCCCAATGGCTCGCTTCGTCGGCATGTACTTCGGCATTTGCCGACACAACAGCCTTCACGAACTCGACGCCTTCTGCTTCCGTCTTGGTCACGGTCGTCATGATGCGGCCTTTGCGCTGGCGAGCAATAACAACCACGCGGCGTTTGCCGGTTTGGTTCTGAGCAAGGCGACGGTCGCGACGGTTTTCCTTGTGATTTGCAGGCTTAACGTAGCCGCCAACGTAAGCGCCATCGACTTCAACAACACCTTCCAGCGTTGCGCCTGCGATTTCTGCGGCCATCGCTTCGCGGAGTTTATGGCACATGACAAAAGCCGTCTTGTGCTGGCAGTCAATGTCACGGGCAAGCTGGAGTGCAGAGACGCCCTTAGCACCGTTTACGACGGTGCAGATCGCAGCGAGCAAATCAACGTAGTCCATTTTGCGGCTCGCGAAGATCGTGCCCGATGTTGGGCTGAATTGATGGTGGCAACCTTTGCACTTGAACTTGCGACGGGTCTTGATGTTGAACGCATCAAGGCAACCGCACTTGGGGCAAACCGGCTTGCCGTCGTTCTCCGGCCAACGTAGATGGCAGAACGTCGCAAACGCTGCATCCTCGCCACCTTTGAAGATGTCGCGAAGGCTAAGCGAGCGGGCTGCGGAGGTGAGGAGAAAGTGGGTCGCCATGACTTGATACCATCGTTTGTGATGTTTACGCCATCACATATGGCGGTTGAAAGCATCATTGTCAATAGCTGAAACACCATATATGATGGTTTTAGCTATCAACGATGGGATTCGCTATGTCAGAAGATGATTGGACCCAGGCCGCTAAGGGCTTACTCAAAGCTGAGCTTAAGCGCCGTAACATGCGGTATGAGGATTTAGCCGCCAAGCTGACGGCGGCGGGCCATAAGATGGACCCGAAGAACCTTACCAATAAGATCGCTAGAGGATCGTTTACAGCGGCGTTCTTATTGGAGTGCTTGCATGTGATTGGATGCACGACCGTGCGATTAGACGACCTGGCCCCTGTGGAACACGCTTGATTCGCTGGACGGATTCGACATTATGCGCTAAAAGAACAGCCGTAGCGCTACTGTGAATGGCACCACGGCCTGCCGAGCTTGATCGTACTGCTAGCGCTGTCGTATCAGGCCCTACTTGGTTTTAATGGCATACAATCAGCCTCCTTTCGGGGCTGGAGAGGTTGGGGCCCGGCTGCTGGGCACTCCCGTGTACGCATACTGGTCCGCCCACTTAAGGACTGCGAATGATGGCGGAGAGCACCCACCCCCATCACCCGATAGTCGAGAGGGTCTAGCTCTCGACATTCAATAAGCCCCGCATTCTGCGGGGCTTTTCTTTAGTTCACGATGCCACCGACTTGTGCATGCACAATCGTGTTCGGCCCGGAAACCTGATCTTTCAATTTGAATCTCTCTATTGTCGTATCGCTGACGCAGTATTTGCCACCAGCCTCAACAAGCAACCCAAGTGCCGCGTACTGCCTCAATCGCTCACGCACACTGTTTTGTGCGAGCCCAAGACGACCTCTTGTGAGTAAATAGAATTGATCGGCATCAACAGGCTGATTGCCAGCAGACACAATATCGCCAAGCGCCAATCGCCAGACTTTTGATATTGACCCTGGCTGCCGCCCACCACGCTTTGCTGTCGCTGCTACAGTCTTATTCAAATCATCGGTGACTACAGCGGTGGCAGCCACTTCTGGCAATGGCCTCATGCTCGCTGCTTTTTCAAGCGTGCGTAGCTCAATCTCCATGTCTCGGAGCATCATACGCGCGTCTTCAAAATTGCGCGTGGCCACTTCCAAGCGGACGCGATGTGCATCCACTTCTTCTCGTATTTTCTCGCACGTTTCGCGCTGTGTGCGGATAGCGCTATCAAGCTTGTCCATAGGTTAGCCATAACTGGTCGAAAAACCAGCGTCAAGTCTAAACACGTTATAAGTTGGTTATCCGTGAACGAAACAAGAATTTTCAGATTCGACTCTAGATGTGGCTTGTGCTAAGCACTGCGGGGTGCATGCGTATGTCTACAAGGACAATAGCCATGGCTGCCAAGAAGAACGAAACTACGTCGAAGACTGTCGCGTCCAAAGCGGCCAAACTTTTGACAAACCCAAAGACTTCGGCTGCTGTTAAATCAGTTGCTGCATCCGCGCTTACGCAACGTCCCGGCAATAAGCCGAAGAAGCGCTAGTGGCTTCTTCTTCTAAGTTTTTTATCGCAATTACGCAGCGAGCGGGGATGGTCATCACCCCGCTCGTTTGCATTTCATCCGCATCGATATCGCCCATGCTTTGAGCTAAAACCTTCACGTCGTCATTGTCTTTCAGAAGCCATCCAACGGTCGTGCATTTTACTGCTGTATGGTCCGGAAGATCGGACAGAAAAGTCCATTTCGAGGTAGGTTGCCTACTGTCCTCCCATGTAACCATTACCAAGCGGCACCGTTCTTCTTTTGTTTCTGTTTCCATGTAAAAGCTCATTTGCCTGTATTGACCATCACATATGGTGCTTTTGCTACGCCATGCCGAATAAAATCAATGATTTATACGCACAACCACAATCTAGTGACTTCATCTAGTGACCGATTAGTGATTCTGTCGGTGAGGGCTGAAGAGATAATTTAGTGGCTGCTGATGGAGTCCACGACCAAAGCTACTAGCGACCACATAAGCGATGGTATGCGATTGTTGCCGGGGGGGCGCGCTTGTGTCACTGCCGGTCTTGTCTGTCTGCTCCCTTGAGTTTATTGCGTTAAAATTCTGATCCTCGATGGGATTGACCACCGCAAAGGGTCGCCCCACACTTCAAGAACAAGAGGAGAATCTGTCATGGCTGCGACCGGCGACTTTCGCGACCCGAAATGGGAGCCAACCGACGCGGAGGAGCCGGCCGTTCTTGAAGACTTTCGCCGCACGGTGCTGTGGGAGCAGGCAATGGCTGCCAAGGGCATTAAGGCTCTAGCATTGCGTTTGAGCCCCCAGCAGGAGCACGACGCTGTTGAGAAGTGGTGGCGCGAGGAAGGTTCCGCCGTTCACGGTGCCGAAATCGAGCGCGGATGATGGATCGCAAGCCTTCGCTCGTGGTGGTCGCTGGGCCTAATGGCTCAGGCAAGACAACCCTCACACGACGCGTGTTGCAGCACGAATGGACTGAGGGCCACGTTTACATCAACGCCGACAATATTGCCGAACAAGAACTGGGCGACTGGAACTCTCCTGACGCTGTCGCAGTATCGAGAACTTGAAACGAGTTCTGCCGATTGTTGACCGTACCTATATTTTTGATAACTCGCGGGACAATCAAGCGGCAAGGCGTTGGGTACGAACGCGTGACGGGCAGATTGCAAAGATCGCTGATGGCAAAATGCCGGACTGGATTGAGGAAGCCGTGACGGCACCACCTCCACTTAAAGACGATGGGCTGGGTCGGCAGTAGAATGTGCACCGGCCTCATGCATCACGCTTGCGCTGCGGATGTCCGCCTAGCCGCTAAGCGGCGAACAAGTTAGGAGTTGTGAGTTGGCAGCACGGGTCGCGCACAAAATTGCACCATTTATTTCCCACCACTTAATCCCAATCTCCTCGTGCCTCACGGGCCGAGAAAGTTTTACCTTCAAACCCCGTTAGTTGGAGGGGGATTACCGTTGCAAAATGGCCCCAAATTTATAGCCTCCAGATACTTCTCAAACACTTTGGCGAGCCGCTGCGCCAATCGACCGCTGGTTCCTCGACCTACTGTCGATACGTGAACTACATAACGACCGTCCTCTGTCGTTGTTGCCGAAAACCCTTGAAAACTGTCTATGCCCAAAACTTGAATTGCATTGTTGGTTTCATAAAAGTGAAACACGAACGATGCGAGCGCGCCGCGCGGGCGAAACCTGTGGGGATCACCAACTTGTCTTGGCGCAATATAGTCATGCCTAGATCGCGCGAGCATCAAACCGATCACGCTGTCGAGGCCAGATTGCCGCCGGATCCGTCTCGCCCTCCGGCATCGCACGTGAAGCCGAAAGGCGATGGTACAAATCCTCAGCGCTGACACTTGGTCAATGTTGGTCAAAAATTTTGACACAAACGCCTCTGCAATCGCGCAACTCAAACATCATTGCTCGCGAAATGTTCGCGAAAATTGATCGACTATTGGTTTGGCGAAATAGGAAAAGGCCGAACGCTTTTCGGTTGTAATAAACGCTTCGACTTGCATACCGGGGCGAATTGTCTTCCCAGCAATCGTGCGGGTATCTTTGCCCGCGATTATGGCTCGCGTAGTATAGTAATCCTGCTTAGATTTTGGATCATGGCTTATATCAGGAGAGATATATGTAATTCGCCCATCAAGTTCTGGCGTTGTTTTTTGATTGAATGACGTAAACTTCAATCGGACATCCTGACCAACAAATATTCTATCGATCTCGACAGGCGCGACTTTCATCTCAATGCTCAAGGCTTCATCGTTTGGGACTATGGTCATTAGACTCTCTGCGGAGCCAACAATCCCTCCAATCGTGTGTACATTGAGTTCGTGAATAATGCCGAAGCTTGACGATTTGATTTCTATTCGACTGAGCTTGTCTGCGGCAGCGGATGCCTTTTCGTTCAATTCAGAGATGCGCGCCTCAACCGTACGCAACTCGCGCTGCGCGTCCGTGCGCGCGGTTTGATCGAGTGCCAAGATTTGCAGATTGATTTCGCTGATTTGCCCCCCCACCCGCGCGCCCTGGGCAATTAAATTGCCGCGCTCCCCGGCCAACCGAGCTTCTTCGCGCTCCAAAGCATACACGCGTGTTTCGGGCGTCAAATTTTGCTTAAAAAGGCCCCGCATTTTGTCGAGTTCCCTCCTGACGAGTGCTAACTCCTGCCCCTTCGCGCCACTCTGCACGCCATAGCCAACCGTCTCCTGATCGAGTTGTGCAATCCTCTGCGACATTTGCTGCTTTTGACCCTCGCGTGTTTTTTTACCATCTGCAAAAAGGCGCGCCTCACCGGCAACAATCCCGGCAGCGTCTGGATCTGCCAATAGTTCAGACGAAAACGTAACTTTATCTAATTGGTCTCGCTCTGCCGCCAGTCGGGCAAGTCGACCCGTCAATTCCACAAGTTGCGATTTAACGACTCCGAGTTCCGCGCGCACCTGCGTTCCGTCCAAGCGGACAAGAAGCTGCCCTGGTTCGACACGATCACCATTCTGCACGAATACCGCCGCGACAATTCCTCCATCACGGTGCTGGACCCGTTTGACGGATTGCTCGACGACCACCGTCCCTTGCGTAACCACGGCGCCTGAAAGTTCTGCATTTAGCGCCCAACCTCCTACCCCGAACGTCATCGCGATAATCACAGTCATTGCAAACAGCAACCGTCCGATGATTCCGAAGTTCGAACGTCGCACCTGCATATCACGTGCAGCCTCAGGCCCAGCCTTCAAGGATCCAGTTAATGTTTGTGACGTCGCTGATACTTGTGACATTAACTCGGCTCGCATTTATTGCTCTGCACCGCAAAAGCGCCATTCATCTGCTACAACATGACTGTTCGAATTCTAGCGTTGATTGCGACTCATCAAGCATCTTACGACACAAGTTCATCCCAATCCGCTGAACGACTCTTTGGTAATTTCTTGGTGCCCAGAAAGGTGAAGCTGAAAATCGCCTTCAGACGCGTCATGCGTGTAACCGATGATCACTGTCTCTTCGCCTTCATCCAACTGTTGGTATTTATACTTCAACGTACCAGCCTTATTTGGCTGTGCATCAGTATCGTCGAACTTGCCAGAGAACTTAAATTCTTGCTTTCCCTCTTGATCCTCGTCCGCGTCAATCTTACTGACGTCAATTTTATCGCCGACATGAAAATCGACAATATGGTCAGAGCCCTGATCAGACGATTGTATATCATCGAGTGTATCGAAGACGAATTTGTCATCGCCACCGCCGCCGGTTAAGATGTTGCGATGATTGTCAGCAATGATCACGTCATCGCCATGCCCGCCGTTGACATTTTCAAAATCGTCAAATTCATCCTCGCCACTCTCGTCACTGTGGCTGGTTCCGGATTTGAGATCTACAAACACGTCGCTATTGATTGAGGTGAAATCAAGCGTGTCCGTTCCGATCCCGCCGTCGTAGACATCGTTACTGTCACCAACTGTCGCGACGATGGTGTCATTGCCCGCGCCGCCAGAGACAACATCCGCGCCGACACCGCCAGTCAGCACATTTGCAGTCGCATCGCCGGTGATGGCGTCATCGCCGCCGCTACCAACGACATTTTCAATCTGATCGATCTGATCCGTGCCGGTCTCAGCGCTGCTACTGCTGCCTAACTCGAGATTGACCACAGCGTCCGCTGTCGTGCCTGCAAGGTCAAGCGTGTCCGTTCCGATCCCGCCGTCGTAGACATCGCTACTGTCACCGACAGTCGCGACGATGGTGTCATCGCCAGCACCACCGGATACGACATCTGCCCCAGCACCGCCGGTCAACACGTTTGCGCCGACGTTGCCCACAATGTGGTCGTCGCCGCTGCTCCCGACGACATTCTCTATTTCTGTGATTTGATCGGTTCCAGTCTCAGAACTGTGACTCGTTCTAAGCTCCAGATCGACCATCGCGTTGGCGGTGGTACCGCTGAGGTTCAACGTGTCTGTTCCTGCGCCGCCATCGTACACATCGTCGCCGTCGAGGACGGTAGCCATGATCATGTCATCGCCGTCACCACCAATTACGATGTCGTGATCCTGCTCGCCAACAAGGCGATCATTTCCACTCCCGCCAAATAGTTCATCATTGCCGATGCCGCCTACCAGTAGGTCATTGCCGACCTCACCAAAAAGGCTGTCGTCGCCATTACCACCGAAGACGACATCATCGCCAGCTCCCGCCATGACGATATCGTTTCCGTCCCCGGCAAGTACGACGTCATCGCCATCACCGGCAAATATGATGTCATTGCCGCCACCGCCGTAGATCACATCATTGCCGGCGAGCCCGTCGAATTCCTCGGCGGCATCGGTCCCTACCAGCACATCGTCCAAGAGGGTGCCGACAAGCCCGTTGTCTGCGTCGGTTGGCGGGAGGGCCTCAACCGCTGGAATAAGATCTAACATTGCCGATTGCTCGACGCGAGCCGTCCCGTCAGTAACAACATAACTGAAGGTCACGTCAGTCACATCGTTTTCTACTGGAGTATACGTCCACGTTCCATCGCCATTCGATACCAGATCGCCTGAACTTGCGGTAACACTATCAACTGACAGAGTATCACCATCGACATCCGATGCGTTCGCGAGCAGCGCACTCAGAGCGATGACCACAGTGTGGTTCATCGTCAATTGGCCAAGCTCGACCCGCCGCCCTACAACGGGCGCATGATTGACTTCGGCTTCAGGTGTCGGTGGCTTATCTTTGACTGGCTCGTCGGATTTTTGTGGAGTTTTTTGTGCACCACCCGCTTGATCAATTGATGAAGCCGCAATTCTGATCGTATCGCTGAAGTCATTGAGGCCGCGCAGGCCTACCGGCTGATTATCGTTGCCTGACTTCGGCATTATAGACTGTTCGCCTCCCGCATGCCCCGATGACCGCAATTTATCGAGTGCGGAGTGGCCAGGATCGACCGCAGCTAAAAGCATCGCTTCGCTACCGCGATCACCAAGCTCCAATGATGCAGGTTGCTTGGGCTTCTGCGCTTGGTCACCGCTATTAGCCAGATCTCCATTTTCCTGATCGAGATCTTGCAATGCCGAGGGGCGCCTAATACTGGCATCCGTTTGCTGCTCGGCAGCGAACGCCTCGCGCTCTGTCTCAACCGAGGAATTGTCGATCGTCGCAGGCCACAAAATTGCCTTTGCATATGCCAAGACGCTCATTGCAACGACCGCGAACCCTATTTTTGCGGGCGTTGAATTATCAGGAGGCTCGCTGTTGTACTTCCGATTTCCCGGGTGCGACGCAGCAAGCGAGACAGTTTTTAGCTCCGACGGTTCGCCCATCGCTGTTCTCCTTGGTTGCTAGTGCCCTTCTCTCCTTGCATCACGCCATGGCGTGACGTCTTGACATGCTGCCCTAGCACCTCGTCTTTAGGACCGAATGCGGTAAGGCGACCGCCTTGCATGATTCCGACCATATCGACCGCAGCTAAAACGCTGGGCCTGTGTGCAATAACAACAACAATGCTCCCCAACATCCGCATGACTTGAATAGCCTCGGCGAGGGCCGCTTCCCCCTCTGCATCCAAGTTTGAATTTGGTTCATCCAAAACCACAAGAAATGGATTGCCATACAGCGCACGAGCAAGCGCTAAACGCTGCCGCTGCCCCGCCGACAAAGACGCCCCGTTGGCGCCGATAGCCGTTTCGTAGCCATCTGGAAGCCGCAGTATCATCTCATGCACACCAGCAGTCGTCGCTGCCGCGATAATAGCCTCGCTATCCACGTTGGGATCGAAGCGACAAATGTTTTGCGCAATCGTCCCATCCATCAACGACACTTCTTGCGGGAGATAGCCAAGCTCACCACCGAGTTGGTCAGCATCCCATTGACTGATATCGGCCCCATCGAGCCTGACTGCACCTCGAGCAAGCGGCCATGCTCCCATAATTGCGCGCGCTACAGACGATTTACCGCTGGCACTTGGCCCAATTAGCCCAAGCGCTTGACCAGACGTCAACTCAAATGAAACGTCGCTTAAAACGACGACACCTGCTCCGGGGGCCGCTACTGTGATTTTATCGACCTTCAAGGTGTTGCGTGGCTTTGGTAAACTTACGCGCGCCGCATCGCCTTCTAGCACAGCCATTAGATCTTTAAGTCGTTTTAGACTGCGTCGCGCAGCAACGAAACCTTTCCATTGTCCGATAACCATATCGACAGGTGCCAAAGCGCGCGCAGAAGCCACTGACGCCGCAATAATTGATCCAGCAGAAAGTTCTCCTTTGATTGTATAGTACGCACCTAGTCCAAGGATAGCGGACTGCAGGATCATGCGTAAAACCTTGGCGATTCCACTGTAGGTGCCACCAATATCGCTCGTTCGCAGTTGCAGTGCCAAGTGCTTGCGATTGATATCGTCGAATCGCTGAACGCTACGCCCGAGAAACCCCATGGTTCGTATTACTTCGACATTGCGCACATTTGCGTCCAAGATCGATGCGCGCTCCGCCGCAGCCTTATGCATCGCGCTACTGTGCTGCCGCGTCGAGATTTCGGTGAGTAGTGTCAATAATGCAAGTATCACCCCGCCACCGAGAACGATAAAGGCAAGCATTGGGTGAAGCATGTATATGAAGATCAGATAGAGCGGCATCCAGGGCAAATCTAGAAGTGCAATAGGGCCTTGGCCTGCAATAAAATGCCGAATTGTATCAACGTCTCTAGCTCGCTCAATTGCCTCGGTCGCTGAGTAGCCATATCGAGGCATGTCCATTGCTACACGATGCGCAGCCGGTGCCAACCGATCGTCGACGCGGGCGGCCATGCGCACCAAGACTTGCGAGCGCGTAATATCTAAAATGCCCTGAAAAAGGTATAGCCCGATCGCAAGGGCGGATATTGCGATCAATGTTTCAATCGATCGACTCGTCAATGCTCGATCATAGATCTGGAGCATATAGAACGAGCCCGTTAGCGCCAAAATATTGATAACGCCGGAAACAACAAATAGTGCAATCAGCGTCTCGCGCAGCCACATGATGACGTCGCGCAAGACTGGACTAATGGTTTTTGCTTTACGCACGATTACTACTCAAAAAACTGCCGCCGACCGCAAACCGACAATCAGACTTGGAAAACTCCCCCCGACGCATGGAACAAAGGCGCCGGGGAGGCATGCAGGTGTTCAATGAATGATACCGTCGGCTTTCAATTGATTGACTTGGTCGCCACTGAATGCGAGTTGGAATTCTGCAGTCGCGACATTGCTATCTGTATTGCCCTCGACAAACGTCTGATTATTTGACGCATCGAAGCGCACGATCAATTCACCGGCACCGGTGAAGGTGGTACCGGTCACGATGATGAACGCGTCGTTGGCCGTTGTTGCTTGATCCGCATCGATGAAATGCAGGTCAATTCGATCTCCCGGCGTGAAATCCGACACAACGTCACCGTTTGCATCTTGGGTCGTGCGGAAGACAAACACGTCGTCGTCGGCTCCACCCCAAAGCGCGTCTGCATCGCGGCCGCCCTCGAGACGGTCTGTGCCTGCGCCACCGTGGAGTTCATCTTCGCCGCTCCCTCCAAATACGATGTCGTCACCATCTCCACCGAAGATGATATCGCTGCCCTGTTCACCCCAAATCTTATCGGCACCAGCTCGACCATCTAATAGGTCGTCGCCAAGCCCGCCGATTAAGATATCTTCGTGTCCACTGCCGTCGACCACATCAGCACCACTTCCGGCATCAACTACAGTCGCCGCATCGCCCGCCCGAACGACGTCATCGCCCGCGTTGGCAAGAATGGCCTGCACGTTTTCATCGCCGATAAGAATATTGTTGTTGTCGTTCCCGATGAGTACGCCGTTCTCGGCCACGAAGCTTGTTTGCTCAATGGTTCTGTCATCGTCTTGGTCGAGTTGTGGAGCAGGACCAAACATATAGCAATCAGGCGCAACAACATTGGTCGTTGGATCTGTTGTCCCCTCGCTGTAGCCACCAACTATGTCCTGCGGGCGAACCGTACCAACGACCTGATCGTTTGCACCATTGGTATTGAAGACGATGCGATGGTCAGACGTGAGGCCCGAGATATCAACCGTGTCGCTGCCGAGACCACCGTTTATGGTGATCGTATTCAACGCAAGGCTGGTGCCGGAGAAGTTGCCGACGATGGCAACGGAGTCAGCGCCCTGTCCAGCGGTGTTGCCGCCGCCCGTTGTGACCGCTTGGTTGTTGATCGTAATTTCCTCGATGTTGTCGAGTTCGGCAATCACAACTCCATTCCGCGTCACCACTATTTCGGTGTTGGCATTGAAGGTTACGTTGAGCGAGGCCAGCAACACTGCATTGGCTGGGTCGGTGCGCGAGATTATCTGGAATGCTTCACCCTGATTGTTGCCATTCAGGACGAAGCGATCGCCGACTGTTGTACTGTCCCCGCCATCGATGAAATCACGACCGCTCGTCAAAGTATTACCGACACCCTGCGTCGTAACACTATAATTGAGAGTGTCATCGCCCGCACTACCACTCAAGGCGTTATCACCTGCGGCGCCGGTTATCACATCGTTGCCCGAACCACCGACAAAGTTTTCAATGCTTCGTATCAGGTCGCGTGTTCCGTTTGCCGAACCAGACCCTCCGACTGCCACATCGGTGTTGACCGTCGCATTCAGTGTAACTGTCAGATTTGTCGTGTACGCAGAGTAATCGGCTGTGTCCACGCCATCGCCGCCACGCACGTTGTCACGGACATCGTCAACAATCATGTTGAAGGTGTCATTCGCCGAACCGCCCGTTAGGGTATTTGCGAGTGCGTTGCCCGTGGCCGAGAAATCAACATCGGCAGCGTTACCATTGTTGAATGTTAGGTTTTCGACATTGGCCGTCAAAGTGTAGGACGTTAGCGACGTCAGAACTGCGTCAGTTCCGCTCGAAAGCGCCTCCACAACAACATCACCCACGTCATTTACAACATAGGTATCGTTGCCAGCCAGACCAATCATAAAGTCGGCTCCGACAGTGCCATTCAGTGCGCCTGTGTTGACATTGTTGCCGACGTTGTTGCCCACCGTACCAATAATTGCAGTTTGAGGTGCGACTGGAGCTGCCCCGAGAAGCGGATTGACACCAAATGCATCGGTATAGCCACCACTCAGAGTAATTGTTTGAATTGCAGCCGTGGCTGTCACCACAGTCTGCGCCGTGGTAGCGCCATTCGACCAGACGTAGAGCGGCGTTATGGGTACATCGGCATCATTTACGACGTTGAGGCCAGTTAGGGTCACTGTGGTTGGTGTGGTAACTTCAGCGGCCGTGATGTTGATCGCGTTACTTCCAGCCTCGTCAATGTTCGTCACTGTGACGACGACGTTCTGGGCGAACGATACGGCGCCAGTGGAATTGACGGTAACATTGTAGACATTGTCAGCGCCGACGTCACCGGGTGCTTCAAAGTTTGGTGCATTGACGAAGGTCAACTCACCCGTCGTCTGATTGATCGCAAACAATCCCGCATCTGGGCCGGTTAGCGAGTACGTGGTGGTCCCAAAACCATTGATACTGGCTATTGGACCTGCTGCGTTTTCTGCAACATTGACCGCAATCGATCCATTGAACTTGAGTGTCTCAACTCCGACGACCAGATCAACGCCATCTGTCGGGATCAATACGCCATCCACGTCAACGGCATTCGGATCGCGCGTATCCGATATTTTCAAAGCGAAGATGTCAGCTTCGACATTGGTGACTAGGCCTGCGCTGTCGAGCCCAACGATGGTGTAGTCCGCACGATTTCCCGTAAAGACTGCGGTATCTGCAGTGCCATCAATGCCGTTGTCACCGAGGACAACATCCTTGAACATGCGCGATCTCAGCATTTCGGTGAAGTGCGGATCAAAGCCTGCCCCCGCAAGCAGACCACCTGAAAGCGCACCTGTGGCCCGATTTGAAGTGCCGGAATAGGCATCTTCTGAATTTTTATCGTAGCCCTCATTGCCTGATGTCGTGCTGATCCCTGTTTGCATCGCGTCGGCAAGCCATTCGGCACTACCAAGCACTAGGTTACCCGGTCCTTCGGCGGTGGCCGCATCAGCGTATGTACCGATCAATTGATCAAGCCTGATCGAACCGCCGACGATGAGATCGTTACCACCTTTGCCGGTGAACGTGTCGTTGCCTGAGCCGCCGATCAGCCAGTTGCCACCCAAACTGTTGGCGGCTGTGGCATCACCCAAGCTATCGCCAATGAAGGTGTCGCCATTCTGTGTACCAATAGCGCCTTCGACCTCGAACCAAGCCGGGAACGGACTTATCGCGTCGATAGCGACAAGTGGGTTGGCCTGGGTCGAGAGGTCTATGACAACCCCCGGCGCACCAGCGGCATAGTCGCTGAGATCGATCAGATCGAAGCCGACGTTGCCTATTCCGTCATCGCCCACCACTTCATCAGGGCCACCAACTGTACCGGAGGCCTGCGAAGGCGTACCTGGACGAAGGATGTCGTCGCCGCTGCCACCTTGCATAAGATCCTGGTCGATGCCACCGACGAGATAGTCGTCGCCTTCTTCGGCGTAGATCAAATCGCCAGACGCGCCGGTATCAATGTAGTCGTTGCCGTCGCCACCGTGAGTAAAGGCGTCGGTATTGCCCATTTCGGGATTGGTGAGACCATCGCCGTAGATAATGTCGTCGCCTTGCCCACCCGAGAGCTTGTCGATGCCTTCGCCGCCGATGACGAGGTCATTACCCGAGCCGCCGACGAGTTGATCGAAGCCACCGACTTCTGAGCCTGAGCCACGGCCATAGATGATGTCCTTACCCGCGCCGCCGTCGACGAGGTCGGGGCCTTCGCCGGAATCGAGCAGATCATTGCCTTCACCGCCGTAGAGCCGATCGATACCACCGTCGCCGTAAATATAGTCATCACCGCCTTCGCCATAAACCGTGTCGTCCCCGCCGCGCGCGTGGATGTAGTCTGTGTTTTCAGTCGCCACGATGACTTCATGGGAGTCCGCACCCGACGTCGGTGTGCCTTCCAATGGATGCACCTGGGTTGGATCAAGCTCAGGGCGCAGGTCGCGAATGAGCGTAAGATTGGCGTTGGCGCGGATGCCGTCTGCCGCAACTACAGTGATGTCTGTTCCGTTCTGATCAGTGCTTGCGCCGCCATCTGAGTATATCCCTTTGGTTGAGTCCGACGCGAGCAGAACGCCGTAGCCGTGATCAGCCGAACCGCTAACCGCTGTGGTACTGGCACCAATGAACAGAGCCGTGTCGAGGACGGGTAGTGGGTTCAGCGCATTGATCTTGTCGGCGTAAATGTAGGGGGCAAGTGTCGTGCCGGCGCCAGTTCTGGTTTCATAAAGCTGGCCGTTGTCGTCGGTGTAATAGTTGATTGTGTTGGCGAGATTGTGCAGAACCGCCTTGGTTGGCAGGGCATCGCGATTGAAGTCGTAATACTTGTCAGCGTAAGCGAAGATCGAGCCATTGAGGTGTTCGAGGCCGGTATTGCGCTCGACAATGTCCTTGAACTGGCCGTTGTTGACTTCTTCGTGGATGTTGGTGCCGAACAGGCGATAGAGATAGTAGAAGCGGTCGCCATCCATGAGGCTTTGGATTTGGGCCACGAATACGGCGTCGAAGGTTTCGCCAAGCAAACCGCCGGGAACATGGACTTCGGCAAGGCCGCCAATCCAAGAGTCGATATGTTCGAAGCCGTCCGCACCGGTAGGAATTGTGGTGCCTGTGTTGTTCATGAAATCGGCATCCAGCATTGCTGCTTCAGCCAACGCCACGTCGCCATTGAAGGAATAGGCGGCGATGAAATTCACTAGCGATTCCGGATGGAACATGTTCTTGCCGAAATCATCCCAGCTCGTGTAGCGAGCAAGGCTAATACCTTCGCGGAAATCGTTCAGTGTGGGGATGCCGAGATCGCGACCGCGGGCGATATTGATCGCAGCGAGATCGAGTGGCTGCCCCAGCAAGCCCTGATTGAGGGCAGGCGTGATGAACTCGTCGACCTCGTTCATCTGTTGACGCGCAAGCCCGAGCGTAATCGCCGCAACACCTTCATCCGCAAAGCCTTGTGGATTGAGGAAGGCCTTTTCGAGTGCGTAGCGGGTTACGTGGCCCATCATCCAACCAGACGGATCTATGGTGTCGATGGTTTCGCGGATGGTGGAATGGCCGAAGCGGAAGGCCACTTGAGCGTATTCAAGCGAGATGGCTGAGTCGATACCGGTTGAATAGCCGACGAATTCTTGAATGCGCGGCGTGATCGTGCGTGCATACTGGTCGACGGCGGCGTGTTGATATTCCATCTCGACGATCAACTTAGTCGCCTCGAACATCTTGTCGGCGTCCCAGGCGATGGCACCGCCAACGCCATGTGTGTAGTTGCCTTGGCCGTCCTGGAAGCCGGTGTTCACCTGCCAGGCATGCAGACCGTCGTGGGTCAGGGGTGAATTGTTGGTGTCGTGCTGATAGATCCAGATTTTCAGGTTCTCGACTTGGAAATTGTGCTCTTCGTGGAAGACGTGATGAATCGACGTGAGTCCGAAGTTTTCATTCACGCGGCCATCGCCAGCGATGTAGTGATCACCGACTGTCGCCATCAAAATTTCGCCGACCGCTGAATTGGCTGCGGACGCCGGGGGAGCCATAATCGAGAAATCTGCGAAATTGACCCACAGCATCATAGCATTGGCGCCACCGTAGTCGCCGGCGGGAATGGTGGTCGTGCCAGCGCCCGCGGGGATGACCAGAGCAACACCCAATTGCAGTTTCAATGTTCCATCGACATTCTGTGTCAATGAATCTGTTCCAGTAACGCGGCCCGGATTCATGGTTCCGAAGCCATTTGTAATGGTCGCCTGGATACCGCTGTTCAGCGCGGTGACGGCAGCCGCCACGCGTGCGGCAACGGTGTCGCCTGCAAGACCAACTTCTTGGGTCGATGCCAAATGGGCCGCATCAAAACGGGGGTTCATATCGAGGATCAACGCATGACCGGAATTGCCGGTACTCAGGCTGCCGTCGGCAGCGCGGTTGCGAAAATCGGCGACGTCGTCCCATGTCAGTTCGGCGCGGCCTGTGTCGGCCACGTGATTGCGCAGCTCACTGAGCGTCGGCAGTGTGTCGTGCACTTGGCTGGTTGAGCCGTCCGGCCATTTGCGCGTCCAGGCATCAACAAGCGTCGTGCCGTCGAAGAGTTCAATACCGGCGTGGTATGTCGCGCCACCGTCGGTCGAAACCCATTCACGCAAAAGATTGGTGATCTGATCGACGGAGCCATAGGTCTGGCTTTGGTCGATGAAGGGCGAGGTATGGTTCACATAGGTCGGTGTCTGAGGTGCCAGCACATCGGCATCCGCTCCAGTGCCGCCCACCAAATTGTCAGCTCCGAGTGACTGATAGTCATCGGCTGTGCCCCATTGGCCATCGACGCCAGCGCGCGAAACCGAGGTGTTGCTGGCGTCGACAATATATTGGTTGTCGATTGCCGCCCGTGTGACCGTGATCTTGGTATTGCCGGGGTCGGTCGGGCCATCTGTTCCCGGAGCGCGATAGAGCGGATCAGTGGTTTCGAGTTGAATTGTGACCTTGCCGTTGCCCGCCTTCCCGATCAGATCAAGACCATGATCAAAGAACTGGCCGAAGATGCCGAACCAGGAATTGACCGGCGCCACACCGGGGTTTTCGGACCCGATAAAGAATTCACCCGAGTCAGGTTGCTGGAAGTCGATGTGGCCAAGTGTTTCGAGCAGGCCGTAGCCACTCGTTTCAATTGTAGTGACGATAGCATCTCCGTTCGCGATATCGCCGGACTGGATCAAACCGAAGTCAATCCCCGAGGCATTGACCAGCGTCCTGTAGGCAAACAGGTCAGCATCATAGACTAGGCCCAGCGGGGCAATGAACGTGCCGGGGCTTAGCTGCACCCAAATCTGGCCGCCGTCGACCAGCGGGCCGCCGGTAGCCGAACCGAAGAGACCGCCCAAGCTGACCGCATTATAGGTGGCTAGCGTTACTGCGTAAGTACCGCTGAGCGAGTAGTCGCCTGCGTTCCAGAGGAGCGGAGCGCCGTGAGCATCCAGCACCGCAATTTCGGTGGTGAGGGGGGCTACAATTTTGGCGCCGTCGACGAGGTTGGCAATATTGACGCCGGAGTTATCGATCAGTGCGGCGTAGGCTGTATCTGAAGAATAGCGGGCTTGATCCCAATTTACAAAATGCCCGCCGGGTCCATCCTTCAGCAGATTCACTCCAGCCGTGGTAATGGTGCGACTGATGATGCGCGGCATGAAGTCGAGCACACTCCCTGTATGTGAATAGTCAGCGCCGGGAGTGGTCACGTAGCTATTGAAATCGGCAGCAACTTCGCGGTGGAACGGCACGTCAACTGCCCCCCAATCGGCTTGTGTGCCGAACAGGTTGTTGTGCAGCCCGGACACGTCGCGGACGCCGATCGGCGACGACAGTTGCGGGAAGCCAGCAACATAGGTGTTCGTGTTGGCGTCGAGGCGTCCGAACTGCTGGATTAGCGCTAATTGTGTCGGGAGATCATTAGCGCCCGGACTCAGTAGATTGCCCTTGGCATCGTAGATCGGCGTCGAACCATCCCAGTCGACCACACCGTTGCCATTCACAGCGGCGTCGAACAGCGGAATAAAATTAACCTGCTTCAGCAGGAATGCCAGATCGTTCAGATTGACGACGAAGGGTTTCAGAACGTAAGCCATGGTGATTATCTCCCGAACACGTCACACAACCAGTGATTGAAATTTTTCTTGAAACTACACGACGCAACCTTGGCAAAAGCCGCCCGGCTTTGCTCCCGCAGTCTTGAACGACTGCATCACCTTGAATTTGATTTTGGTCTCGCGCCGACCGATGTCGAGCTACGCGGTCCCTGTCATTTTAGGACGACACTGTCCCAGGCTAACGCTGGCATTGCGCTTTATTCGCGGAACGCCGCGCATAAAATTTCGCCAGGTTCTTTCAATTCCATCATCATCCCGCATGCCGCACGCTCTCCGGGCTTTCCAATTGTTTTAAAAAAATTTCTGACAGAACCTTGTTCAGCCAGACCTACCGCTTAGACCCTCTCAGACTGATCATCGCCACCGATCAAATTACGGTCGCAAACACCAGCCTCCGTACCTTTAATATGTAAACTTCAACCTGTCAGAAACCTGACACTGAGTTAAGAATTCTCATTCTAGTCGTTCAATTTCAATTAGTTTTTTTTATAGTATTTTTGATTGCCAGTTGCCAGCTGCCGACTTAACAATCGTGCATTGCGCTGCCGATGGCGCAGCTAACTATGGATTGAGCGTTGCCATCGCCAAACTGTTTCGTCCATTTACCATTTGCCATTTGCCACAAGTTATATTTTTTTCATCATTGCCACCGTTGTCCCCTTGCGAAGTGATTTGGGCGCTGTTGAAGTAACATTTGTATCAAACACGTGGGTTATGTAATGCGTTTACTAATTTTAGACGATGACAAACGATTTGGTACTCTCCTCAGTGAGCATGTCAGCGCGTCTGGACTTGTTGCTGACGTCGTTACCAGCGTTGCTGACTTTCGAGCACAAGCCGATCCTTCGGTCTACGACCTATACGTCATTGATTTAAACTTGCCTGATGGCGACGGAATTGAAGTCGTCCGCGACTGCCGACGACTGTCGCAAAACATTCCAATCCTCATTATTACGGCCCGATCTACGGTGTCACAACGCGTAACGGGGCTTGACGCGGGCGCGGACGACTATTTGATCAAGCCGTTTCACGCCGCCGAATTTCAGGCGCGTGTTCGGGCATTGCTCAGACGACCGCCAACATGCGTCGCGCCAAAACTGCACCTTGGCCAGATATCGGTTGAGACAGGATCCGGAGCTGTCTACTTCAATGGTCAGCGGGCGATACTAAGACCTGCAGAACAGAAACTGCTGACACTTCTGATGCGCCGCCTGGGCGTGATCATTTCGAAGGATGCGATCTACAATCAAATCTATGGCATGGAGACATGCGCGACGCCAAATGCAGTAGAGCAGGTGGTCTCAAGGTTGAGAAAGGCGCTCGCCGTGTCAACAGCTGGGGTGGACGTCAAGACCGTCCGCGGGATTGGCTATCATCTGGAAGAAGTGCGCGTCAGGGAATTTCATGAGTAACAGTGCACACAGCGTCATTCGGATCACGGGTGGTCGACTGTTCCTCGCTGCGATGTTGAGCACAGCCCTATTGACGCTCAGGTGTTTGGCCGAAAACTACCTCGACGAGGCATACTATACAAAATGGTACGTTCAGGTTGAAACCCAACGGCTCGCCGAGCACATCAAGATTATTGATGGCAAGGCAACACTCAACAGTACTTCAGGGTTGGATTTTTACTCCCGTGACGCGGCTCAAGACTATGGCTACAAGATATGGAATTCAGTTGATCCGATCGTGATGACGTCGAACGATGCACTGATGGCGATGGTGTCGCCTGGGCTTACCGAACAAGGTCGATTGTTGCCGGATGTATGGCTCCGTAAAACGTCGCCGACGTGGTTCCATGTTACTGGTGGACGCCGATTTGAAGTCCAAGGTGTGGAGCTTTGGATCGAAGTCGCAACCCGCGGCGACCCATTAGGGCTTAGATATAGAGCGCTATTTCTCGATTTTATGCATGACGTACTCATTCCATTGACGCCGCCCGTGTTTTTGTCGGCGTTGCTGGCGTGGTTGTCGCTGCGACGCACCTTGAGTCCACTGACAACTATTGCTGACGTCGCAAGAAGCTTGCAGCCAGACAGTTTGGGCCAAGGTATTCGGATTAAGGGATTGCCGCGTGAGTTTGCTGATGTGGTCGGTGCTTACAACGCCATTCTTGGCCAAATCGGAAAGCTTATCACCTCCCAACAAGAATTCATGGGACGGGCTGCACATCAATTGCGGATGCCGTTAAGCATCATGATGCTTGAAGTCGAAAAGTCGGAGCATGAATTTGCTAGAAAGATCTCAAACGACCTCTCCGGTCTCGGCAATCTGGTTGATAGGATGCTGGAATATTCGCGCCTGCAAGCTTCGACGGACTTAAAACGCGAAGATGTTGATCTGGTCGAACTCTGCTTGGCTGCGCAATTAGACCTGCACAGCCTCATTCAGACCCACAAGAGCGAAGTAACGATCGTTGACGGCGGTGATACTGTTGTTTTCGCAGAAGGCATCGCGGTTCGTGAGGCGCTGCGCAATCTCTTGGCGAATGCTGTGGTCCACAATATAGATCATACAAAAATTCGGATCGTCTGCGGGCCAGGTGCTCAGCTATCAATTGAGGACGATGGCAAAGGTTTGCAACTCGGACCATCGAGTGATCCGTTCGCCCCATTTTTCCGTGGAACAACGTCAGCAACTGGATTTGGACTAGGCCTCGCGATCGTTAAGCAAGTGATGGATTTGCACGGTGGATTGATTGACTGCGG
>JABFRJ010000443.1 GCA_013141255.1 Hyphomicrobiaceae bacterium | reverse complement strand
CCGCCGCATGACACTTCGGCAGACCCTCGCGCACAACCTGCGACGGCTCCGGCAAGAACGCGGGCTCACCCAGGAGGCGCTCGCGGACCTTGCCGGCGTCAATCGCAACTATGTCGGTTTGATCGAGCGCCAGGAGAACTCCGCCAGCGTCGACGTTCTAGATCAACTCGCAACAGCCCTTGAGATCGATCCAATCGAGCTTCTGAAACGCCCCAAGAAAGCCAAGTGAACGTTCCGACAATTGCACGGGCTTCACCTCCCTGTACCCCAGTCTACACAAATCTCACCACCGTACTGCGTGCCGCCGGTTGCATTGGACGGGTGGTTTCGCTGTTGCGAAGCGGTCGTCAACGAGACTGCAGTAGTACAATTTTAGTGCTAGAAGCGGCTAATGCAGTTCGGTCAGCCATTGGCGGAAACGCATCATCGCGTTTGCAATAACGCGACCAGGCTGGGCGATCCGCTGATCGAGGTCATATTGCGTGCCGCACCCACACCGAAAACGAACAGCCTGAAGTTCGAGCACAAGCCTGCCGACCATAGCGAAAAACATTCACCCAATGTACGGGCGAAGGTTGCCTGACACGCTTTCGAGCTTTGTCCTAACGGGGGGCTTATCAGGGATTCATAACCTCGGCTCGTCGCGCGCCTGGCTATGGCACATTTGCCTCTATGGGCGCGCAGAAAGTTCGCCACCGTGAAACTTAATGATCACGGTGCGTGCAGATGGGCAAATTGAACTGTTTATGACTACCCAAAAATTGGCGCGCCCGATCGAATGGCAGATCGAACGCCTACACGCGACTAGCCGCAATTCACCCCAAAACAGTGTTTTGTAGAGACGATGTTGTGAGCCAAAATAGGTTCACACATAAGCACCCAATGCGCGGGAGATTGTGAACAATGCCGCTCGCCATGCCATCACCACCACTTGAGCAAAAACTATACCTCACCGCCCAGGATGCCGCTAACATTTTACGGCTATCAATCCGAACTCTCGAACGGATGCGGGTCGAGGGCACTGGACCGCGCTATCACAAAGCTGGACCTGGGAAACGAGCACGCGTTCTTTATTGCCGCGGCGAACTTGACGAATGGCTCCACTCGAAGATGTTCAACTCGACAGCGGAATATCAGACCAAATGATCAAAGCGACCGAATCTGAAGGAGCACAAATCGCAGCGGTGGCTTATACGCCAATGATCTTAAGACACGGCATATCTAGGGGCACGCTGAAATTGGGCAGCCTAATCCCATTTGCGGTCATCCCATGAATCAAAGTCGGCGGCGCTTCTATCGTCGCCAACCATGTCGGCTACCGGAGGGACCGCGACAGAGTTCGCCCGTTCGATGGACCCGCCGAGCTTCAACGCTCGCATTGTCGCCACGAACCTTCGGTATGCAACGGCCCACAGATTTCGGTTTTGTGTGGCGCTGGCACTTGCGACTTGTTAAGATTCTCGCGGTTTAGTTTTTCGTGAACCCCGAACAGGAGGGCAGAGCATGTCGGCAAAAGTCATCGCGCTTCTGAACTCCCATATCGAGGGAGACAACGAGCAATTCCTGTCGCTGGCCTTGCAGCTGGCGGCCCAGGAAGCACGCGAAGGCCGCATCGAGCAGGCTGAGAAAGTCAAGGCGCTGGTGCAGAAGGCGCGTGATCGCCAACGCCAGCCTAAGTCGTCCTCAGCCCAGGGGCCGATCCCCCTCGCCCGCCCGCGCGCCGATTTGGAAGGCATTGTTGCCAGCAGCTACCCGCGCACCGGCTTGTGCGGGATGGTGCTATCGGACGATGTCGCATCTCGGCTCGCGAGTGTAGTGCGGCAACAGAATCAGCGCACCGCGCTGCGCGACAATGGCCAAATCCCCGCCACCCACCTTCTCCTCGTGGGCCCTCCAGGCACCGGCAAGACCATGACTGCAGAAGCGCTTGCGGGCGAACTGCACTTGCCGCTATTCCGCGTTCGGCTCGAAAGCGTGTTCAGCAGGTTTTTCGGCGAGACCTCGGCCAAGCTCGGCCTACTCTTCGAGCAGATCGCCCAGATGCGCGGTGTCTATTTGCTCGATGAATTCGACGCCCTCGGCGCGCGACGTAGCGAAAGCAACGACGTCGGCGAAATCCGCCGCGTGCTCAACGCCATCCTCGGATTCATGGAACTTCCCAACTCCACGGACAGCCTCGTCATCGCCGCCACCAATTGCGCCGAAATGCTGGACGAGGCCCTCGCCCGCCGCTTCGATGAGGTCATCGAATACACGCTGCCCAACAAGAATGCCGCGAAAGCCATCGTCGCGGCTCGGCTCGGCAAGTTCCAAATTCCGAAACGGGCCTTGACGAAGCTCGCATCCGACATGGACGGATTGAGCCCCGCCGAGTTAGGGCGCGCGGTCGACAGTGTCACCAAAGACGCCATCCTCGACAACCGGTCACAGATCGAGCCGCAGGCGCTCGCCAAAGCGCTGCAGGCCCGGCATGCTTTCCGCAATAAATTCCGCAGGCAGAACGGACGTTAGCGGCCAGATTGCGAATCACGTAATCTGCAATCTCACGCTCAGGGTTCTGTCATGCCAGCGAAGCACATCAATGATGCGCGCGACCGCGCACACCTGTCCATCTCCCACCGCCGGGAAACAGCTACGTTTGAATTCCGTGGTGGGGGCGGTGATAGCAAGCCGCTGCGGGACGACTATCCCGCCCACGCCGAAAGCCTTTTGACCCAACTTGCGCTCGCCCTCGATGCAGCTCCACAAAACAGGCTGGCCATCGACGGGCTCACACCGGGCTCACTCGTTGAAATCGGCACTATGCCGTTGGTACCCGGAGGCCGTCGAGCGGCGCAGAAAATTCCTGCCGGGTTGGAAATGCCGGGAGAGGATGTCGTCATCCTCAAAACCGAGCGCAACGCCGACAAAACCGAGCGGGCCATCCTGTTCGTGCCTGACACCGCGCGGGAAGTCCTCAAGCAACGCATTGCCGAATATGGCAGCAGAACGCTCGGCAATCGGCCCCGCCCTTACGTCGATGACTACGAAACGATAGAGACCATCCTGGCAGCAGGTGTCGGCAAATTGTTTGTCGGCCTTGGCGCTGTCGATCTCGACCGCCCGCGCTGGTGGGAGCTTTGGATACGGGAGCCGATAACGGCCGACCGCAAGTATGGCGAACAAGTTGCCAGCCATGCCCGCGCTGCTGCGTTCGATGTACTGCCTGACCGGCTCGAGTTTCCAGAGACGACCGTCGTATTCATCCATGCGGCATTTGCAGCCGTCGCTGCATTTGCCGCCACGCTCCCCGGTGTCGTGGCCGAGATCCGCAGCGCCGACACTACACTGTCCCCGTTCCTCGATCGAGGGTCACGGGATGCCGTTGCGCCTTTCGATTGGGTTGACGAGTTGGCCAGCCGGATCACACCGCCCCCCCCAGAAGCAGCAGCTGTGTGTGTACTCGATAGCGGTGTCAACGCCGACCACCCCTTGATCAGGCCAGCGCTTGCCGGAGCCTGGGCCTACGATGACGTATGGCTCACCTCCGACCATGAGGGTCATGGTGGCCATGGCACGGGCATGGTCAGTCTCGTCCTCTACGGCAGTCTCGAATATCTGATGGCAAGTTCGTCGACGGTGGCGCTCTCCTTTGCCGCTGAGTCCATGAAGCTTCTGCCACCAGCGGAGGGCTTCTCACCGACTCGGCCCGCGCACTATGGCATCGTTACCCAAGGCGCCGTTGCCAAGGTCGAAGCCAGCAGACCGAACACCAAGCGCAGCTTCGTTCTCGCCTGCTCGACCACCGAGTTCCCGAGCGAAGCGCCGTCGACGTGGAGCGGTGCGCTGGACCAGATCGCCGCGGGCTCCATGATGGGCGATCGCACTCCCGGAAAGAAAGCCTCCGAGCATCCCAAGCGCCTGATCGCCGTCGCCACCGGCAACGTTGACGGCGGCATCCTGCCAGATGTTATTCGCAGCCAGCCGGTCGAAGACCCGGCGCAATCCTGGAACGCCCTCAGCATCGGCGGCTACACAGCCAAGGAGCAGGTCGCGGCAGGGTTCAAGCCCGCCGTGCCTGCCAATCACCGAAGCCCTTTTAGCAAGGGCTCCAATGCGCTCGCGACCGATCTCACGCCCATTAAGCCCGAGGTGCTGTTCGAAGCCGGCAACATGGCGGCCGACACATCCGATTTTTGCGGCTGGCACGAAGACCTTTCCATGTTAGCCGCCGGGTCGGATGTGGTCACTCGCCCATTGATCCCGTTCTGGGCCACTAGTGCGGCAGCTGGCTTGGCAGGGAATTTCTTCGGCCGCCTCGAAGCTGGCGCACCCGGCCGCTGGCCGGAAACGTATCGTGCGCTGACGGTTGATTCCGCACGGTGGACGCAGCCAATGCTGAGCAAGCTCGTCGGAACGGGTGCCAAATGGCGCTCGCTAACTAAGCCAAAGTTGCAAGCAGTCGTGCGCGAATTTGGCTACGGTGTTCCCGACCTCGATCGTGCCCTCCGATCCGCGCGCAACGATGTCAGTCTCGTCGCCGAGGCGGAAATCCAGCCCTATAAATATAGCGATGACGGCCGGCCGATCTTCAACGAGGTGCATTTCTATAAGT
>JABFRJ010000548.1 GCA_013141255.1 Hyphomicrobiaceae bacterium | reverse complement strand
CCTGAGCTCAAGCCGAGTTCGGTATAAACCTCACTCGCGTTAGCTACCTTCAAGCCTTGTCTGCTGTAGCGCCACCGCGGTCACCACCGCGATCGCCGCCTCGATCACCGCGATCACCGCGATCACGGCGTCCACGACCTTCACGATCCCGATCACGATCACCACCACGGCCACCGCCACCAGTCTCTTGTGCTTCAAGCGAGCGCTTTTCCGCCGCCATCGGATCATGTTCCATGATCTCGCCTTTGAAGATCCAGACCTTGATACCGATGATGCCGTACGCTGTCACAGCCTTGCCGTAACCGAAATCGATGTCCGCGCGCAACGTATGCAACGGCACGCGACCTTCGCGATACCATTCCAAACGAGCAATTTCCGCGCCACCCAAACGACCCGACACGTTGATACGAATACCAAGCGCACCCAATCGCAGAGCCGACTGCACCGAACGCTTCATCGCCCGGCGGAACGCCACGCGGCGTTCAAGCTGCTGCGCAATGCCTTCAGCGACCAACACCGCGTCAATTTCTGGTTTCCGGATCTCAACGATATTGAGATGCACTTCCGAAGCCGTCAGACGCGCCAGTTCGCCGCGCAACTTTTCGATATCCGAACCTTTCTTGCCGATCAGAACACCCGGACGTGCCGAGTGGACCGTCACGCGGCACTTACGATGCGGACGCTCAATCACCACGCGGCTAATGCCAGCGGTACGAGCATGCTTCATAATATGCGCACGGATCGTCATGTCTTCATGCAGAAGACGACCGTATTCACTACCCTTAGCGAACCAGCGGCTGTCCCACGTGCGGTTGATACCAACGCGCAAACCAATCGGATTGACTTTATGGCCCATATTACTTGGCCTCCTTCTTGGCAGTCTTGGCAGCCGCAACTTCGTCTTCGCGTTTCGCCCGCACCACCACCGTCAACATCGAGAACGGCTTGTGAATGCTGCCGGAACGGCCACGACCGCGAGCGTGAAAACGCTTCATCACCAACTTCTGGCCGACATAGGCTTCCGCCACGATCAGATCATCTGGATCGAGGTTGTGATTGTTCTCGGCGTTCGCAACCGCGCTCTTCACGCACTTGCGCACATCATCCGAAATCCGCTTACGCGAGAATTCGAGATCAGCGAGCGCAGTGCTCACTTTTTTACCGCGGATCATCTGAGCGACGAGATTGAGCTTCTGCGGCGAGACCCGAAGGCTCGACGCTACAGCTTTGGCCTTATCGGCGGGGAGTGCCCGCTCACGCTTCGGCTTGCCCATCTTACTTGCCCTTCACAGCTTTCTTGTCGCCGCCATGACCCTGGAACGTCCGGGTTGGAGCGAACTCGCCGAATTTATGCCCAATCATGTCTTCCGACACGTTAACCGGAACATGTTTGTGACCGTTATGAACGCCGAACGTAAGTCCGACGAACTGCGGCAGAATTGTCGACCGGCGGCTCCAGATCTTGATGACCTCACTCCGCCCGCCTGCGCGAACTTTATCGGCCTTCTTGACCAAGTATCCGTCAACAAACGGACCCTTCCAAACTGAGCGTGACATCGTTGCTCCTTAAGCCTTCGCCGATTGACGGCCGCGAACAATATATTTGTCCGTCGACTTGTTCTTACGTGTTTTGTACCCTTTGGTCGGTTTGCCCCAAGGCGTCGCCCAGTGCTTACCACCCTTGGTACGACCACCGTTCGGATGGTCAACCGGGTTCATCATGACAGAGCGAACGGTCGAGCGTGTACCCTTCCAGCGAGTACGGCCAGCTTTACCGGTCGATTCATTCATATGGTCTTGGTTCGAAACCGCGCCCACCGTGCCCAAGCAGTCCGCGCGAACTTTGCGCGTCTCGCCTGAGTTGAGACGCAACACAGCCCAACCACCATCGCGGCCAACCAACTGCGCGTAAGAGCCAGCAGAGCGAGCCATCTTCCCGCCCGCGCCCGGCTTCATCTCAACATTGTGCACGATCGTGCCAACTGGCATCGAACCGAGTTGCATGGCATTGCCAGGCTTCACGTCGACTTTCAAGCCCGAAACCACCTGATCGCCAGGGCTCAGACGCTGTGGCGCCAGAATATAAGCAACCTGACCATCAGTGTACTTGATCAAAGCAATGAAAGCAGTTCGGTTGGGATCGTATTCCAACCGTTCAACAGTCGCCACCATGTCGTGCTTCGTACGGCGGAAATCCACCTTCCGATACGACTGCTTATGACCGCCACCGATATGGCGCATCGTGATACGCCCGTGATTATTACGGCCGCCAGTTTTCGACTTGCCCTCGGTCAACATTTTGACCGGCGCGCCCTTCCAAAGATGGGCACGATCAACCAGCACCAGATTGCGCAGGCTGGGCGTCGTCGGGCGGAATGTTTTTAATGCCATGACGCAGTGTCCTTAAAGTCCCGAAGTCACATCGATAGAGTGACCATTTTCAAGCGTAACAATCGCCCGCTTCGCATCGCTCTGGATCGACCGGAAACCCTTGAAGGTTTTCAGCTTGCCCTTGCGCACGATCGTGTTGACCGCCTTCACCTTGACCTTGAACAGCGCTTCCACAGCCGCTTTGATTTGCGGCTTCGTCGCTGACGAGGCTACCTTGAAGACAACCTGATTGTGTTCTGCAACCAGTGTCGACTTTTCAGTGATCACTGGCGCGATAATGACGTCATAATGGGAATGTTTCACCATGGCGCCCTCACTTAAACCGCTCTTCAAGAGCCGCAACCGCTGCCGTCGTCAAGACCAGCTTTTCGCGTCTCAAGATGTCGTAAACATTGATGCCCTGCACCGGCAGCACATCAATATGCGGAATGTTGCGCGCAGCGCGTGCAAATTCCGGTTCAATCTCACGTCCATCGATGATCAAGGCTTTGTTCCAGCCGAGCTTCGTGAATTGCGCCAACAGCGCCTGCGTCTTACCCGTCGAAGAATGCGCCTTGTCGAGTACGATGATTTCACCGGCCTTGGCTTTCGCCGACAACGCATGCTTAAGAGCCAACGCACGGACTTTCTTCGGCATATCAATCGCATGGCTGCGCGGCTTCGGACCGAACGCTTTACCACCACCGCGGAACTGCGGCGCCGACTTATCACCGTGACGAGCACCACCGGTGCCCTTTTGCTTGTACATCTTCTTGCCAGTAACGGCGACTTCCGAACGGTCCTGCGACGCGTGCGTTCCAGACATCCGTTTTAGCTGCTGATAACGAACCATACGATGGATCAAATCAGGACGAGGATTGAGCCCGTAGATTTCGTCTTTCAGTTCGATCTCGCCAACAGAAGCCGAGTCGAGCGTTGTGATTGAAGTCTTCATGACGCCTTCTCCGTGCTCGCAACAGCCTCAGCCTTACGGAACGCACCAGGACGCGGCGCATCTTTTGGCAGCGGCAACTTCACAGCGTCGCGCACCAAAACCCAGCCACCCTTAGAGCCCGGTACCGCGCCGCGCACGAGCACCAGCCCACGCGCAACATCGGTCTGCACCACTTCGAGGTTGAGCGTTGTCACGCGCTCATCGCCCATATGGCCAGCCATCTTCTTGCCTTTGAACACCTTACCGGGATCTTGGCGTTGACCAGTCGAACCAAGAGAACGATGCGACAACGACACACCGTGCGTTGCGCGCAATCCACCGAAGTTCCAGCGCTTCATCGCGCCCTGGAAACCTTTACCTTGGTTGGTTCCCGTTACGTCGACATGTTGACCTTTGACGAAATGGTCGGCTGTGATTTCAGCCCCCACGTCGATCATGTTGTCAGCCGACACACGGAACTCAACAAGGCGGCTCTTAGGCTCGACTTTCGCAATCGCGAAGTTCTGCCGTTCAGCCTTGGTCACGCGGCTCGCCTTGCGACTCCCCGCACCAAGCTGCAGCGCCACATAGCCGTTCTTGTCTTCAGTACGATGACCAAGAACCTGCACATTATCTAGTTTCAGCACAGTCACAGGGATATGCTCCCCAGCATCTGTAAAGACGCGGGTCATCCCAACTTTCCGTGCAATCACACCGGAACGCATCGCCGGCATTCCTTTCCATCAGAGGGATCATGCGATCAGTCGACTAAAACCGATGCAGAGGATCCCGAGAAAACCAACTCAGAGCTTGATCTCAACGTCCACGCCGGCCGCAAGGTCCAATTTCATGAGCGCATCAACCGTTTGAGGCGTCGGATCGACAATGTCGAGCACACGCTTATGTGTCCGCATCTCGAACTGTTCGCGACTCTTCTTATCGATGTGCGGCGAACGGTTCACCGTAAAGCGTTCGATTCGCGTCGGCAGCGGGATTGGCCCGCGTACGTCTGCGCCCGTGCGCTTCGCCGTGTTCACGATCTCACGCGTCGACGCATCGAGAACTCGATGATCAAACGCCTTGAGCCGGATCCGGATGTTTTGACTTTGCATCGTCAATCTCACTTAAGGAGGCTACGAACAGTTTCAGTAAGAAACTGTCCGCGAGTACCTCGTTACTCCGTAATCTTCGCAACCACGCCAGCGCCGACGGTACGGCCACCTTCGCGGATCGCGAAGCGCAGCTTTTCTTCCATCGCGATGGGCGTAATGAGCTCAACATCAACCGAGATGTTGTCGCCC
>JABFRJ010000127.1 GCA_013141255.1 Hyphomicrobiaceae bacterium | reverse complement strand
TAGGGATGTTGGCCCGGCGATTGGTTGCAAGCATTGCGCTGCGCTGTTGCTAAAAAGTCACTTTCAGAGTAATTGGTTCGAGTGTCGGCGGCCTTGGGGACATCGAGAAAGATCACTGGGGAGCTGTGGCATTCTTTTTGCTCTTGCGCGATGTGCTACTGCTATATCCTTCGGTGTTGCAACCTCTTGAGGGTTGTCATTCTCATGATGCTCTTTGTCGATAGGGGGACGACCTCATTGGTCGCTTTGAGGGAGGACCTCGTGGAATTAATTGACGACATGGGTGACGTTTGGCCTGGCGTCACGCCCGACTTAGTACTGAAGCTCGATTCCAGCTTAGCCGGGGAGGATTTGGCAGCTTATCTTATTTGCAACTTAGGGTGGGCCTCTCTGCGTTCCGGCGATGGCTCACTCACGATAAAATGTCGACCGACCATTCTGACGGAGACGACGCTTGTCACTCTGCTGCGAGCAATTCACGAGACGCCGAGCTCAACAATATTTGTGGTCGGCTTTCTGAATGACCATTGGGAATACCAGCTCCTTCGAGACCGGCACGACCTCACAACGTTGCTGGCGTCACTCGTAGGGATCGGCCTATCGAGGAAATTTTGGGGCAGAGAGCGTCTGATTTCCTGTTCGGTTGCGCCGGAAAAATCTGCATTTCACGATGGATGTCGTGTTGCATCGAAATTCATAAGTGATTGGCATGAGGACGAAACCTTGGGCACGGTATTGGCGGAATTGCTCGGATCGCGGTGGTCAATCTCAGAATACGATTCAATTGCGGGTGACTGGATCGAACTTTTAAACGGCGGCGGATTCACGCCATTTAATCCGAACTATACCGGTAAAAAGACGGGCGCGCGGCTCAGCGAATATGCCAGCGACCCAGCCTATACCAGCTGGGTCACTCAACATCGTCATCGTGTGATGGAAAAAGGTACTCCAGACTACTCCGACGTGGATGCGATTGTTGCGTTTCCCCGCGTCGGGGAAGCTCGATTGCGGTACACGCGCGCGGCTGTTCCTATAACTCGGCGAGACGGTCGCAAGTTAATTCTCCTCGTTGCCCGCACCGACAATTCAATCAACCTCAGAGATCAAAGTTGAGGAGAACTCGAATAGATCTTCGGCCAATGTTTCAGCAGTCATCCAAGCGAGGCATCCCTCGAAGATCACCCGACCGTGTTGGTGCACCTGATACGATGGTTCAATGTTCTTGTAACCGTATTGTACACTAAGAGCGCTTGCGACGATCTGCGGGCTCATAAAGGCTATAGTGTAGTCGGTGCCCCAATGCGCAAGGGCAAATGCCCGCGATATTCGGGGCAGAAGAGTTGCCAGTTTCTGTCCGCGAAAGTCGGGTCTTACCCACAGGGCTCCAGAGTAGACGACAAAACCCGAGATTGTCGCGGCAGATGGCGCCGTCATTGAACAACTGATTGCATTCAGCGGGCGTGGCGCATCACCGTAGTAAAGGGAGGCGTCATCGGCGATATCTTTCAGACTGCGATCATGCAGGCGATACAGTCGACCAGCTTGTGCCGCGACGACCTCGCCTTTGTCATTTGTGCCCAGGAGACAATAACTGTCCTGCGAAGCAATTTTGCCGTGACGGCTGTCTAGCGTCTGCGCAAACATACCCCAACTTGCCTGGTTCTGAACATTGACCGCGACCAGTTCCTCAATTGGCGCGAACGACAAGGTAACCCCTCTCCGCCTGACGGCGCTGTCAGCACGCAAAAAAAACTGACCAAGCAATTGGCGCGGCCCGTGGTCGATTTTAATGTCGTTCAAGAAAGTGTGGGCGATTGGCGCCGGTTCGGGCTGATCAGGTGTCTTGGTGGGCACGAGATTGTGGATATTGAGTGCGGTTTTCATGGAGTCCTCCGGAAGGGGCGCAGCGTTCCAAGTTGCTGCCCCCCCCCAAACTACCTAAGGTGAAAACGTTTTGCATGGGCCGTAGCGGAATAAACCGGTCGTTTCGCACAAAAGAACGCGAATTTTTCGTGTCACTGTGCGCTAAACGTTCGTCAATTCCATGACCGCCGCGGGGGGTATGATTTCAAGCGCCGAAAATTTCCTCCGGCGACTGAAATCAGCGAGCCGGACTGATCGCTCATAAAGGCACGCCGACTGTTGAAGTCGCAAACTTGAATATTCTGCCCACACTCAGCGATTGGCGCGATGTCGTCGGGCGCCGAGTGCGGGTATCGCGACAGCAGCAGTCACAATAAGTATGGCCCCAATCACCGTCAGTGAAGTAGGCCATTTTGCTTCAATTACAACATCCGCAGTAATAGCCCAAAGCAACGCGGAATAGTCGCAGACGGCAAGGCTTGAGACCGAGGTGCGAGCGAATGCCTCTGTCATTGCGACATGGCCAGCACCGCCCAAGAGTCCAGCAGCAATCAAGAGCCCCGTCGTATTTAACGTCGGGACCGACCAACCAAGCGCAGCACTTGGTAATGCGAGCAGAATGAGGGCTGCCGAAAAAAAGATAGCGATCTGCGCTGCTGGCTCAGTCGCGGTCATCTCCTTGACGATCGTGTACGCCCAAGCAGAGAGCACGGCACCCACCAGTCCGCATATGATCCCGATAACAGTGCTGTCCTCCAAAGCCACATACGTCAGCTCAGGCGCAATAACGAGAGTGGCCCCGGAAAGCCCGAGTAGTAACATTGCAGAAACAACGAGGGTGATCCGCTCTTTGAGGCGGAGCGCCGCCAGAAAGACTGTGAACAGCGGCGTCAAAAAATTCAGAGCGGTTGCAGTTGCGAGTGGTAAGCTTGCATAAGCAACGAAACCGCAATAGAGCGCGGTCCCGCCAATCAATCCCCGCTTAAGATGGATCCCTGGCTGTCTGGTACGAAATCCACGCATCAGCGCGCCGGTCCACGCGGCGTACGCCAACAAGGGAACTAATGAAAATAAACCTCGAGAAGTAACAACTTGGCCTACGGGCACCTCCCGAGAGGCCATGCGCACGCATATGGCCATCAGTGCAAACAATGCAATCGACAATAGCCGCAGAAAGAACCCGCGCCGGAGCAACATGGCATCGGATGCGTTCAAAATTTTTCCGCCGCAAAAGCACACGCCGTTATAGCCCCATGTACCATCTAAACCTCATTCAGCGATTGCATCGTGATATTTGGCAGCGATCGCCCCGATTTGCCCACTTAGCAATGTTATAATGGAATTTTATTTTCTACACGCATTAGTCAAATATCTTCTTTGTAGCAAGCGATGAAACCAATTTTGGATTGGTGAAGTGCCGACGTGGCAACGCGTGAGCGGTCGACTTCTGTAATGAAGCTAATTGGTCACATCACCGCTCAAACCCTGGTCGAACGGCTCTGTTCTGATGTGGTGTTGAGTTTTATCCAAGCACTGAGGCAATGCAAGATCGCGGCGTGAGGAGACGGCGAACAGTGAGGGCGTATGCTGCACGGCTGATCTTTCTCATATCGTAGTCGTTACCCGCATCCTTCAGTCTTTTCTCTAGCGAATTTGTAAAAACAACCCATTTCCCCATCGCCGTCTCAAACAACTCTCCCGTACTTTGGTTGACCTCAATCGTGCTAACATCTGGCGCCCCGACTGTCCCTTCAATAGTCCTGCTATCGGCTGCCAGTGCGTCGGCTTGAGCCTCGGATTGATAGGACTTGAGTTCAGTCTGGATTGTCGCAAGTTCAGTAGTAACGCCTTGAATGCGGAGCGCTGTTTCATCGATCTCAAATTTTGCATTGGCAATCTGCTCTTTGAAGGCCAGCGGAAGCCGTTCTTGTTCTTTGATCGTCTCTTGCAAAGTTTTCGGGAGGTCACGCGAGGCCAAGACAGCCTTGATTAGGTCGCCGAGCCGCCCGTGCAAAACAGGCAAAGCGACCAAAAACATCAACAGCGCAACTAATGACCAAGCCACTGAGTGGGCCAGTTTCTCAACAAGCGTCCAGTCCATAAAGTTCCCCCAAATAAAATATGCAGTTAACGTACTTATTCTAAGATCCAGACGTCAATACCGACCATTGCAGCCAATTCAGTTTGGCACGTTGTTGATGACGGGATGCCCTGTCGTTCTAATTATCATCGCTGACGCCAACGTTCGATCTAACTCTATAAGGCTGTTGCTTAAAACGGTTGCTGCCGCATCGATCAATTCATGCTCCAACGTTTGCGAACCGAGATCCCTCGCCGCAGATCGAATGTCTGTGAACTCGCTTGCAAGTGACAGGGCACCCCTTGTCCTGTTCAATCGCACAAACTTAACTTAACCCTAAAACGCGGGGAATATTCGACCTGAATGCTGGCAAAACAAACGCCAACGGTCGAAGCGACGGAAATCGTGATTGGCTACCTGTGCGCGTTCGCTCCCCACAGCGACAGGAACCGGATCAGATGTAAATCGGGAAGCGTTATGTTCAAAAAGAAATCCCCAACCTCCGTCGATATCATTGCATCGAATTCATCGATTGCAATTGAGGCCCCGGCACTCGCTGCAGCAACTGATGCCGTTGCTGATGGAGATGGAGTGCTGATCATCGGTCGAGGCACGCGCATAGTTGGAGAGATTACTGACTGTCGAAAAGTCGAAATCCAAGGCTTTGTTGAAGGATCTGTGGTTGCT
>JABFRJ010000097.1 GCA_013141255.1 Hyphomicrobiaceae bacterium | reverse complement strand
GCCAGATGGCCCAGTGTTCAAAGCAGAAGTTGGTATTCTGTTTGGTCTGACCGATGGCACGCAAGATCGTGCGTTCAAGATCAAGGGTGGCATTTCGTTCTAATGCTGGAGCGCTTGATCGCGCTAGGCTTCAAGGAATACAGCAACCTCTCGGCATGCGTGCCGGGAGGTTTTTTGTTGTGCGGTGTGTATCACGTGAGAGGTCGGGCGATCTGGGGTGGGACCAGTTTTTGATAGGCATGACCGATGCGGAAGAGCAGGTCTTCTGCGTATGGTTTGGCAACGATCTGCACGCCAGTTGGCAGTGCGTTGCCGGAGCGAGGGACGGGCAAGGTGAGCGTGGGGAGGCCGAGGTAGTTGATGGGGCGGCAGAATTTAACGACGCGCGCCATGGTTTGCTGTACTTGTGGTCCACCGGCTACGTCTAGTTCGGCAATGGTGGGCAGTGGATCGGCGTTGATTGGTAGAATTGCGATGTCGCACTGCTTGAAAGTGGTTTCGAGTGTTCGAGCCAACATTGTTCCGCGAGCACGAAGTGCTGTCATGTGGTCGACGGCTGCTATGAAATGGCCGACCTCAAGGCGGGCCCGGACCTGCGGGCCATAGTCGTTGGGGCGCGTCATCAAGTATGCCGCATGAGCTGATGCGGCGTCTGGAAGCTGCATCACTTGGGTGAGGTGATCGAGCGTTGTCCAATCGGGGAAACTGCAGGTGGCTTTGGTCAATCCAACCTTGCTCAGGACTTCAACCGCGTTTGCGACAGCCTTTTGAATGTCGGGATGAGCTTCACCTATGACGGTGGCGTCGATGCCGAGTCGCAGGCCTTTCACGGGTTGATCGATGGTTGCTAAGTAATTGGGGACAGTGACAGTTGAGGTATGGGCATCGCGTGGGTCGCTGCCGGCGACGATGCCGGTTAGAAGAGCTAAGTCTTCTACATGGCGTGCGATGAAGCCGAGGGTGTCGAGGCAGAGCGCGAGTGGCATGGCGCCCGCGTGGCTAACACGGCCCCAGGTTGGCTTGATTGACGTGACGCCGCAATTAGATGCGGGCAGCCTGAGGGACCCGGCGGTGTCGGAGCCGAGGCCTGCGGGGATGGCGCCATAGGCGACAGCACAGGCGGTTCCGGCAGAGGATCCGCCAGTTATTCGTGTTGGGTCCCAGGGATTGCGGGCGTGGCCTAAAACGTAATTGTGACCGGTTGGGCCGAACGCGAATTCAGTTAGGTGGAGCGCTGCGATCTGTAGAGCGCCTGCACGCGCGAGGCGGTCGATGACTGTTGCGTTGGTCGTTGCTGGTTGATCGGCACGGATGCGCGCGCCCCAGCTGGCGATTTTACCGGTTCGGTCGAACATATCCTTATGGGCGAGGGGGACGCCAGCGAGTGGACCGAGCGTTTCGCCGTTAGCGCGGGCTGCGTCTACGGCCTTTGCGACTTTGAGGGCTTCGTCGGTTTCAGGTGTTATGGTGCAGTGGGTGAGTGTGTGGGCTTCGGCGAGCTTGCGTGCAGCTTCAGTGGTCGCTTCCACGCTAGAGATTTTGCCGGTTGCTATGGCGGCCGCGAGTGCGCGGGTCGATAGTTTGTCGAAGTCTTGGAGTTTGGTGCTCATGATTTGGCCTCGGCAGTGAGCACGCGGCGGAAATCATCTACGTCTGCGCTGAGGGGCAGATCGAGTGCGCATTTGCGGACTGTGGCGCTGATCAGCGCGACGTGGGCTTTGGCTGCGGCGCGGCGGTCGGGGGGCATGTCAAGATATGCGCCGAGCGTGTCGCTGTCAGGCGGCGTGGCAGGAGGGGGGGACTTGTTCATGGGAAGGCCTCGCTTGCAGTGTCAATACTGGCTGCAGGCTATGCGGGTCTGGGAAATTCGGCAATCGCCGCAGCTAGGGACCTGTCATACGCAGGTGTAGCACGCATCAAGGTGTTGGCGCACGCGCGGTCAATTCGGGGCGGTATTCGAAATGCATGGTATCAAAGTGATACCAACGTCCGCCCCAGATAAATCCGTGCTTTTCGAAGATGCGGACAATCTCTATTGGGATTTGGTTTTGCCATTTGAGTGGATGAGTGGCGCTGATCTTTTGCCACTGCCAATAGTGCGATGGCCGAACCGCAATGTCGATGGCGATACCGTAGCTGTGAGCGCTTAAGCGTTGGGAACCGGCAATGGGGCGGCAATTGTAGGTGCCGGCGGGGGGCGAAAGGTAGGCGAGGTAGTTGGGTCCAAGATTGTCAAGTTCGGTACTGATGGCGGCCAATTTTTTGTCGACGCCGTTGACGGTAGAAACTTTCAATTTGAAGGGCGCTGACTTGGGCAACCAGTCGATCTCAACTAGGCGCTTGGTGACCTCACCTTTGGTGCAGTCGCCGTATATTTTGTCAAAGAATGCTTTGTTGCGTGCGCGACCGGGATCGACGTCGAATTCTGGGGCTATTGCTGCTTCGCCGGTTGGGTAGACGTGGCGGTACATGTCTTTGAGGTCTGGTTGATTTAGCCATTGTGCATGTGGTTTGGGCGATGCGCCGTCGTCAATTGTTATGCGGGTGCCATCGGGCCAGCGAAGTTCGTTGCCGTCCTGCTTCAGTTGATGGTCGGGATAAGCCGCGATCAAGCGCTTGGCGGCGATGTTGGCTGTGCTCAGTGCTGGGGGCGTAAAAGTGCGTTGCGCTGGAGCGTTTGGTGATTGGCCCCAAGCGGGCGCGACGGGGCTCACTGTTGGCCACAGATTTGATGCTGCCAAATGTAGCGCTAAAAAAAACATTACCGCAGCGTGTCTAGTCGACGCGCTGCGGTTGATGGTTTGATAAAACATTCAAAGTCTCATTGCGTTAGCGTGCCCAACGGGCCTGTTCGCTAAAGATTTGAGGGCCGAAACGCCTTGCTGGCGCTTGCCAAGATGGGGCCACATAGCGGATTTGCGGAGGCGGAGGCGCTGCACGATAAACCGCGAATGGTGGAGAAGCGCGGCGTTCGCGAGGCTGGCTCGCTGCTGCCGCTCTTGGAGCCGGGCTTGCTGACGTCGACGACTTCTTGATTGTCGTCTTTGGTTCGCCTTCGTCGGCATCACTACTGATGGCTGGTGCCGATTGCTTTGTCGTTGGCTGTGTATTGTCATCAGAATTGATAGCTGCGATTTGCTTGGATTTCGACCACGCGTTTGAAGTAAGCGGTGGGGAAATCATGACTTGAGTATTTGGGCTGTCAGCGCGCGGCGCCCCGATGGCCATGCGACCAGGAAGGGGGGCTGGGACCGGTTGGGGTACGGCGTTGGTTGTTGTGGTCCAAGATGAAGCCTCTGCTGACCGAATAACGGGCGTTTCTGATTTAGCGGCTAGGTTGGCTTCGTTACGCGGTGCTTGAGGTTTTACTATTGGCTCTTGAGCTGTTGCTATGCGCTTTTTGACAAATGAGCCATCTCGTTGGGCCAGTATTGCCGATGGAAGGCAACGGCCATTGCTGGCCAACGATTGGCCGGACGGGCATGTCGTGCCGCAAGCGTTGCCAGGATGCCCCTGAACCAGCGTTTTAAGAATATGATCGGGCGCATCGGTCGGCAGGGTGGCGTTGACACGGTCGATAAAAGTTTTCATGGCCTTGCGCGTTCCCGTGTTCCAGTCGCCTGAAACCTCACCGTCGTAACAACCGACGCGCTTGAGTTCGCGTTGGATGTCGCGCGTGAGGGTTGCCGCGCGGCTGTCATTGGTGTCGACGCGAGAGGCTTCACCTACGATCGGGGCCGTTGGTGCGGTGATGACCGGATTAATCTTTGACGGTGCAGCAACCGATGTGGCGATTGTCGCCGTTGCGATTGGGTTTGATGGCGCTGCCTGGCTTGGTCGCGCTGCGGGTACCGGTGGCGGTGTCACAACCGGAAATGGCAGTGACCCAACTCGCGGTGCCGTCGAAGTGGCTTTTACTGCTGAGGCCGCTATTGGAGCAGGTGCTGACGCATTGGACGCGCCAGTCGCGATACGCACGACGTCTGCCAATTGGCGCTCAGCGTCTTTGTCGACGCTGGGGAGAACTAGGGCGGCTGTCCCGATACCGGCGAGAATTAGAAATGCGCCTGTTGCTTTGCCCATGGTGGGCCTCCTTACGCAGTACAACCAAATGTCGTTAGTTGTAGCAAGTCTCTATTAGAGTAAGTCTTGAACATGTTCCAAAGCAATCAGACCTGCCTCACTGATACTGGTCTTGAGTATTGTCTTTGGTGTGTGTTCGTTCAAATCGTATGTCTCGTGATGTCTTGTCTTTAGGTCGTTGCGGTGATTGCGGAGCAAATTGATCTCGAATCGACTTAATCAAACTGGCGTGCCGTAACCGCTATCGAGATTTTGTAGCGTCCAGCGTGCTTTTCGATCTGAGCATTACCAATAAATTGGCTATGCATGACGTTTCAGCTCAATTTCAGAAGTTAGACAGAATTAGCGTGGCGATAGCACTTCTGCAAACTAAGATTGTTGGCATCAGTGTTATCATTAAAGCGGTTGTAATCAATTCTAATCCAATGAATACAAACAATAAAAAGCACTTTTCCAAACCAGTTTACGGCTCCCGCAAGTCGAATTCGGTACTGGATATGGATTTTAGGTTACTCCGGGCGCGGATTGCTTGTTGCGATGTGGGATTGCGGTTTGAAGC
>JABFRJ010000463.1 GCA_013141255.1 Hyphomicrobiaceae bacterium | reverse complement strand
CTCCCAATGTTGCGGGCTCTCCGCCGCCATCCCAACCGCCGCCGCACCAAGACCCAACCAATACCAATGATTATTGCGCTGCCGTTCGCGATCATCAAAAAATGTCCGCGCAACATCAGCAAAACGCTTGAGCCACGGCTCGATCACTTGCCTCTGCTCAGCCGTCGCAAATGGCTTGAGCTTGAGATACGCGAGCGCCACTCCGGCCAGATCCCACTTGCGCTGATACTCCGCCTGCCGCGTCGCCATCGTGCCGAGCCACGCATCCCCCTTGGCCCAAGTCGCAATCCACGTCAGCGTACATAACGCGAGCGCTTTCTGCGCCTCTGGCTTTGAACGCCGCAACGCCTTGTCAGCATCCTGCGTCACAGCCCGCACAAACGCCGTCAGCGGTGCCACGGCAGCTTTATGCGCCGCATCCCGCTCAGGGTCGATCACCGACCCGTCCTTGTCGCCATAAAAACGCGGCAGCGTGATGTCGCGCACGACAGGCGGCGCAGCCGGACACGCGTCCTGCGCCACAGCACCAGTCGAAGCCGTCACGACGCCCAGCACAAGTGCCACGCGCACTATCGTAAACCCGTGCCGCATCATCGAACGCATAGACCGCCTCGGCGTAAAATCCCGACGCGATCATGCCGCCACAAACCTAAACAAAACCTTGCGCTACACCCGCTTCGCCATCTCACGCAGGCGAAATTTCTGGATCTTGCCGGTGCTGGTTTTTGGGATCTCATCAAACACAATCACGCGCGGCACTTTGTAGCCCGCGAGATGCTCCTTGCACCACGCAATGATCTCCTCTTTCGTCACCGTCATGCCCGGTTTCAGTTCAAGAAACGCACACGGCGTCTCGCCCCACTTCTCATCCGCCTTCGCCACCACAGCCGCCGCCGACACAGCCGGGTGTTGATAGAGTACGTCCTCCAATTCGATGGACGAAATATTCTCCCCGCCAGAAATGATGATGTCCTTCGACCGATCCTTGAGCTGGATGTAGCCGTCCGGATAACGCACGCCGAGATCGCCCGAGTGGAACCACCCGCCCGCAAACGACTCTTCCGTCGCTGCCTGGTTCTTGAGGTACCCCTTCATCACAATGTTGCCCCGGAACATAACTTCGCCCAACGTCACGCCGTCGGCGGGCACGTCCTCCATCGTCTCAGGGTTCATCACGCGCAAATCGCCAAGCGCCGGATAGCGCACACCCTGCCGCGACTTTAATTGCGCTTGCTCGCCCGCAGGCAGCGCATCCCACGCACCCTGCCACTCATTCACCACTGATGGCCCATACGTTTCCGTCAAACCGTAAACGTGCGTGACATTAAACCCCGCCGCCGCCATCTGCCCAAGCACAGCCGCAGGCGGAGGTGCTCCCGCCGTGATGAACTCAACCTTGTGCGCAATCGCAAGTTTTTCAGCCGCAGGTGCATTTAAGAAAGTCGACATCACAATCGGTGCACCACACAGATGCGTCACTTTATGCTGATCAATCGCTTCGTACATTGCTTTGGCACGAACCCACCGCAGACAGACGTGCGTGCCGCCAAGCGCCGTGATTGTCCACGGGAAGCACCAGCCGTTGCAATGAAACATCGGCAGCGTCCAAAGATAAACCGGCGCTCGTCCAAGCCCCGCCGACAGCGTGTTTGCGTAACACATCAAATGCGCGCCGCGATGATGCGTCACCACACCTTTCGGATTGCCCGTCGTGCCTGAAGTGTACCCGAGTGCAATCGCTTCCCACTCATCCGCCGGCCAGCGCCATGCAAATGACGGGTCGCCACCGTCGATAAACGCTTCATACTCTTGCGTGCCGAGCAACGAACCTGACTGCGGAAATTCAAGATCGTCGACGTCAATGATGATCGGTTTTACCTTGGCGAGTTTCAACGCCTCCGCCATCACGGGCGCAAACTCGCGATCCGTAAACAGCACCTTGCTCTCAGCATGATCGAGTTGAAACGCAATGATCGCCGCATCAAGCCGCGTGTTGATCGTGTGCAACACCGCGCCCGTCATAGGCACACCGAAATGCGCTTCCAGCATCTCGGGCGTATTGGCCAACATCGCCGAAACCGTATCGCCGGGCTTGATACCGATTTTGCTCAGCGCCGACGCCAGCCGCCGCGCCCGCGCGTAGAATTCATGATATGTCCGCCACATCCGGCCATGCACGATGGCGACACGGTCGGGATGGATTGAAGCCGTTCGCTCCAGGAACGACAGCGGCGTCAGCGCTTGAAAATTAGCCGGGTTCTTATCGAGATGAAGATCGTACTGGGAACGGGTCATGGGCACCTCAAGTAATCGAGAAGCCTTGAGGATTACGTGGCAGACCGATGGTGCGCAATCGTTTGGATGACAGAGGCCACCTCAATGGCCGTCCCTCGACCAAGGGATAAGACGTGCCGCCCCAAACGTGCCGATTAGCTCTAATTTACCGCAATGGCACCGTGGTCTCGTCAGGTTGGTCGATCAGCTCATGCGCAACTACGTTGCTGTGCGCACCCCTGCGCACCGGCAACCGGATCGCCGAAAAGATCCCAGTATCCTTGGCTGAGGCAAGTCCCACCATGGCAGCAAGTCCGCCAACGGTCAGCGCAATTTCGAGCGGCAAATTATGCCCCGTATGCACCAGCGTCAGATAGCCAGCCATGCTCAACAGCGAGCCGAATACAAACACCGGTAGCGAATACTGTCCCATCAAACGCCACGGCTTGATCAACCAATGTTCGCGTCCAAGCCGCTGCAATGCGGGCCATATCGGACTATGCACCAGCAAATACGCCATCGCCAAAACGTGGGCCACGCGTGCTAACGGCAAATTCGATTTGGCCAGCGTATCAACCCATTCTGGCAGCAAGCCAACTGAAACCCCGCCGTCAAAACTCCAGACCACCCAGACAAAAGCATAGACGACGTAGAGTGCCGCAACAGTTCCGGCGAGTGGATGCCATGATACATAATGTCCGCGTTGCCGCATGATGCCGAGCGCCACGCCGACAGCGAAAATCAGCTGCCACGCCAGCGGGTTGAAGTACCAGCCGCTCGCGTCAGGAAATCCAGGCATATTCACTTTGCCGACGTTGGCGACCAGATACAGCGCCATTGACGCCCCAAGCATCAGCTTCACGTCAATCCGCGCCAGCCATAGGAACGCCGGCAACAACAGCAGCAGCACCACATACATTGGCAGAATATTGAAATAGCCGAGCTGCAGCCCGCCACTCATCACGCCAATAATTCCAGGCAACGGTTGTTCAATCAGTGGTCGAATATCAATTAAGTCGTAAACGTCGGAATTCCCGAGCGCGAACGCCACGACTGAAAACATGGCGATGACCATCACCGTCGACAGCAGATGCGCACCATAAAGCACGCCCGCCCGCCGCACCGCCTTCCGTGACGCGCCAAAGGCATCGCCACGTTCAAATTTCTTAAAGAACGCCAACCCGGCCGCCACGCCAGCCAGTAAAACGAAGATCTCAGCCGAATCCGAAAATCCGAAATTTCGCGGCGTCCAGAACTCGAACCGATTCCCCGGCATATGATTGATGAATATAGTCGCCAGCGCCAGACCACGAAGCCAGTCGATGCGATAGTCGCGATGGGAGGGCGTGGTCGGGGGCGACACGGAGGGTGCTCGGTTCAAAGATTATGCTGCACTGCGATAGTATAGATCACTGCAATGGTAAATAGCTAGTAACTGTGACGTGACTATGTGCACAGGAATCAGCGCGTTTGCCGAGTAATTGTGCATGCCATCCAATCAGTTAATGAAACATGAAGGAAGGCAACAGAGAGCTGGTCAATGGATTGTGATGCAGTCGACTTAAGCGGCAAGAACCCCGCGCCCGCCGTCCCAAATCAGCTTGATCGACACTAAGAACAGCAGGACATAAAGCACTCTATAAAACGGCGCCGTGGGCATCCGACGCACGATCCAGATTCCAAGTAAATTGGCCGCGACCGCCGCCGGAAAAAGTGCCGCCGACAGCGCCAACGATTCCTTCGTCAACTGTCCAAGCTGTGAATACGCCGGTACTTTCAACCAGTTGACCATCATAAAGAACACCGACGTCGTCCCCGCCAGCGTCTCTTTCTCCAACCGTCGCGGCAGTGCGTAGATGCTAAACGGCGGACCTCCGGCATGTACGAGAAAGCTCGTGAACGCAGATAATCCTCCAAAAACAGCAGCTTGCACCGAATTATGCGGCTTCGCTTCACCCACAGCGCCGCGTGTCCGCATCGCATTGAGGCAAAACAGCAGCGTAAGCACCCCAACCAGCAGCTTAATATGATCCGATGTCACAATTGACGCCGTCAGCCAACCCACGATCGTGCCCACCAGCACCCCTGGCAGCATCAACTTCAGCATGGTCCAATCAATCGTCCGCCGAAACGCAGTCACCGCGAACACGTCCTGCATCATCAGCACGGGCAACATAATCGCCGCCGCTTGAAATGGCGGCATCACCAGCGCTAGCAGAGGCAGCGACAACAGGCTCGCGCCTTGCAATCCGCCCTTGCTGAGGCCGGTCATCGCCACAGCAGGCAGAGCCACTGCATAAAACCAGGGATCGGTAAGCATACAGCAGGGCCGCTATCGGATCGGGATTCAGGTGTCCCCGCCTACCACGCCGCCCAGGCTAGCCG
>JABFRJ010000289.1 GCA_013141255.1 Hyphomicrobiaceae bacterium | reverse complement strand
GCCAAGCCGAAGCGCTCGGCGTGTTCGATCACCATGATCGTCGCATTGGGCACGTTGACGCCGACTTCGATGACCGTTGTCGAGACTAATATTTTGAGCTCTCCCTTAGAAAACCGCGCCATGACGCTATCTTTGTCAGTTGCGTTCATGGCGCCGTGGAGTAGACCGACATTGTCGCCGAAGGTCTGGCGCAAGTGCGCTGCGCGTTCCTCGGCGGCTGCGAGATCGCTCAACTCCGAACTCTCGATGAGTGGACAGACCCAGTAAACCTGCGCGCCGCTGGCGACCGCACGTTGCAGTGCATCGACGACATCGTGAAGACGCTCAAGTTGTGGCGATGTGGTTTTGACCGGCTTACGGCCTGGTGGTTTTTCATCGAGTTTCGACACATCCAAATCGCCGTAATGGGTCATTAGAAGCGTGCGCGGGATTGGGGTTGCGGTCATCACCAGGACGTTGGCACCGCCGTCGCGCCCCTTTGCTTGCAGCGCTAGCCTCTGGTGGACGCCAAAACGATGTTGCTCGTCAATGACCGCGCAGCCCAGGTCTTTGAAGTTAACATCTGGCTGAAATAGCGCGTGGGTGCCGACCAGGATGTCGATGTCACCGGCCGCGAGGTGTTTCAAAATAAGGTCGCGCGTTTTGCCTTTTTCTCGACCTGTCAAAATTGCCATGCGTAATCCGGCTTTTTCAGCGAGTGGTGCGATGGTCTCGATGTGCTGACGTGCCAATACTTCGGTTGGTGCCATGAGAGCCGCTTGAGCGCCCGCTTCAATGGCGATGGCCATTGTCATGAGTGCGACGACCGTTTTACCGGAGCCAACATCACCTTGCAGCAATCGCAGCATTCGGTAAGGCGCTTCCATGTCGGCAGTGATTTCAGCGAGCGAACGGCTCTGAGCGCCGGTGAGTGAGAACGGTAGAGCTGCTGTAATGCGCGCTCGAATGCGGCCATTGCCTTTGATGCTGCGGCCGCGCTGCGATTTTTGTTGTTGCCGTACCAGCCCCAACGCCAATTGGCTGGCGAGAAGCTCGTCGAAGGCCAGGCGCTGCCAAGCGCGCGATCCGTTGGCGACGTCGCCTGCGTCGGAGGGTAGGTGTAGTTGACGGATAGCATCGCTCATGGCGGGCCAATCGCGCTGCTTCAACCACGCCGCATCCTGCCATTCTGCCAGCGCTGGCACACGTTCGACCGCTTGGCGGCAGGCTTTAAACAAAATTTTCCCCGATAATCCTGCTGTTAGTGGATAGACCGGCTCCAGCATTGGCAGATCACCACGCTTTTCTGGCGCGACGATATAGTCAGGATGGGTCATTTGCGTTTGATCGTTGTAGCGCTCTACGCGACCCGAGACGAACCGCACTTCGCCGACCGGCAATTGCGTTTCGATGAATTTGCGCTCAGCGTGAAAGAAGACCAACTCCAGGCGACCGCTCTCGTCTTCGGTTGTGACCTTATACGGGGCCTTGGTATTTCCGCGCGGGCTCGGCTTATGCTTTAAGACACGGACTTCCAGCGTCGCAATTGTACCGGGCACGGCGGTTGCGACTGTTGGTGTTGCGCGGCGGTCGATCACGCCTGTTGGCGTATGCCAGACTAAATCGATCACGCGAGGATCGGACACACCTGGCGGCAGGCGCAGCGCCTTCTTGAGTAGCGCATCAATCCTGGGGCCAACACCGGTGAGGCTTTGGGCCGAGGCAAACACTGGGGCGAGTTCCGTTGGACGCATCTACGTATTTTCTCTGACTTCACTCGCGCCGCGCCCGGTTTTTGGGCGTTTTGCCTTACCTTTACCATTTGGCTGACGGCGAGGACTTGCCGTTTGATGTTGGCGCGTTATACCACACTCAAAGTACGCGCTGTCTCTTCTCGGATAACGATCCACAGGGACAGGGCAATCGTTGTATTTATTCCGCTCCCCCTGGGGTTTTCACCTTCGGGGCGTTTTGCGTTGTTTCCCTGGCCGTCAGACCGGCTTTCGCTTGGAGCCCCCATGTCCGAGGACATCCCTACGCCGACCGACGATCTGGACGTGCGCCGCAAACGTGCGGCGTACCGTGCCAACTATCGCGGTACCAAGGAAATGGACTGGTTGATGGGGAAATTTGCCGAGGCGCGCTTGAGCCGCATGGACGATACTGAACTCTCTGATTTCGAGCGATTATTGGTATTGCCGGATCCGGATTTACATACATGGATTCTCGACCCTTCCATTGTGGGCGATAGCGAGTTGGCACCATTGATCCGCGCGATCCATAATTTTCACGGACTATCGGCTAAAGGACTGGCATGACCACGTCTCAACCATTGTCGAGCACCCATCCGCACGGAGTTCACCTGCTCGCAGGCGTTCCTGAAGGCCATGATGCACTTGTGCTTGGGCGGCTCGCGCTCATTGAAGCGCAACGGACTGGGCAAGCGCCGCTGCTGATACATGTCTGTCGCGATGACCGGCGGTTGGAGGCACTTGCCGCCAGCATTGCTTTCTTTGTGCCGCAGGTGAAAACAATGCTGTTCCCGGCGTGGGATACAGTTCCTTACGACCGCATCGGGCCACATGCTGACATCATTGCCCGGCGCATCACGACACTATCGCGGTTGGTTTTGACTACGACACGCAAGGATCCGACGATTTTGCTGACGACCGCTAATGCCATTGTCCAGCGACTTCCTCCGCGTACATTTGTACGACATGCCATGAAATCGTTGGCTCCGGGGCAGCGTAGCGACATGAATCGCCTCGTATCGCGGTTATCGCTTGCGGGGTATCAGCGTACCGGCACCGTTATGGAAGCCGGTGAATTTGCCGTGCGCGGCGGTATCGTCGATCTGTTTCCGCCGGGTCGGCAGACGCCACTCCGGCTTGATTTCTTTGGTGACACGCTCGAAAGCATCAAAAGCTTTGATGCTGAGACACAGCGCACTCAGAAGGCTGTCCCCAAAGTAATTTTGATGCCTATGAGCGAGCTGGCGTTTGGCGAGGAGGCTGAAAAACGCTTCCGGCAACGGTACGTTGAAATTTTCGGTCCTGCGACTGATGGCGATCCGCTTTATGCGGCGGTTAGCACGGGATCGCGCTATCCAGGGCAAGAGCATTGGCTGCCACTGTTTCACGACGCGCTTGAGACGCTTTTCGATTACGTGCCGGACGCATCGCTCAGCTTCGATCATTTAGCCGATCAAGCCATCGAGGAACGGCATGGGTTGATTGCTGAGCACTACAGGGCCCGCATCGATGCGCGCGAGACAACGGTGTTTGGAGCTGATCCCTACAAACCTGTACCGCCGAGTAGCATGTTTGTACTTGAGGCTGAGTGGCAGGCCCTGCTCACCAAGCGTGCTAGTCAGAAGTTGACGCCGTTTGAGACGCCGGAGTCGCCGGGTGTGCGGTCTGTGACGTCGTTCGGTGGTCGAGTTGGTCGTAACTTCGCGGCGGATCGGTTGATCGAGGGGCAATCCGTTTTCGACGCCGTACGCATTCAAGTGCAGTCACTGCAGACGCGTGGGAAACGCGTTATCATTGCTGCGTGGAGCGCTGGCGCGCGTGAACGGTTGTTTGCGTTACTCAAGGATCATGGCTTACGTGCCGATGATTTGGTGCGGATTGAGGCCCTTGCCGCAATTGAGAAACTGCCACCCGCCGCAGTTGGACTGGCCGTACTTGGCCTTGAGCATGGATTTGAAACACCGGATCTTGCAGTCATCGGTGAGCAGGACATTCTGGGTGACCGTTTGGTGCGTCCGCGTCGACGTGCTCGGAAAGCCGCCGACATTATTTCGGAAGCCACGGCTTTGTCGGTCGACGACCTCGTCGTGCATGCCGACCACGGCATCGGACGCTTTATTGGACTTAAAACGATTACTGCGCTTGGCGCGCCACATGACTGTCTCGAACTTGCGTACGCAGGCGGCGATAAGTTGTTTCTGCCAGTTGAAAACATCGAGCTGCTGTCGCGCTACGGCTCTGATGGTACTGAAGCGCAACTCGACAAACTCGGTGGAGCGTCGTGGCAATCGCGCAAGGCGAAACTCAAGCAGCGCTTGCGCGAAATAGCATCGGAGTTGATCAAAATAGCAGCCTTGCGCCAGCTCAAGGAAGCCCCCGCCATTGCAGCACCGCATGGCGCGTACGAAGAATTTGTGGCGCGGTTTCCATATGAGGAGACTGAAGATCAAGCGGGCGCTATCGATGCCGTTCTCGGCGATCTTAACTCGGGTCGACCGATGGACCGGCTTGTGTGTGGCGACGTTGGGTTTGGCAAGACGGAGGTCGCATTGCGCGCAGCGCTCGTAGCGGCGCTTGGCGGGTATCAAGTTGCTGTTGTCGTGCCGACGACGCTGCTGGCGCGGCAACACTTCAAGACCTTCAATGATCGCTTCCAAGGGCTTCCTATCCGCCTGGCCCAAGCCTCGCGCATGGTGTCACCGAAGGAATTAGCCGATACCAAAGCTGAACTTAAAAATGGCCAACTCGACATCGTTATCGGCACGCACGCGCTTTTGGGCAAGCACATCGACTTTCAACGCCTTGGCCTCTTGATCATTGACGAGGAGCAGCATTTTGGCGTCGGCCACAAGGAACGCTTGAAGCAGTTGCGTGATGACGTGCACGTGCTGACGCTGTCAGCGACTCCGATTCCACGAACACTGCAATTGGCGCTTTCGGGAGTGCGGGAGTTATCACTTATTGCAACACCACCCGTCGATCGATTGGCGGTTCGCACCTACATCTCGCCATTTGACCAAGTCATTATTCGCGAGGCGCTGAGGCGCGAGCGATTCCGTGGCGGGCAATCCTTCTATGTCTGTCCTCGACTTTCTGACCTTGATGACGTGGTCGAGTTCCTTGAAGAACAGACGCCTGAATTAAAAGTGGCGCGTGCGCATGGGCAGTTATCGGCAACCGAGCTTGAAGACATCATGACTGCGTTTTACGAAGGCAAATACGATGTGCTTGTATCGACGGCTATCGTCGAGTCGGGGCTCGATGTGCCGAACGCTAACACCATGATTGTGCATCGCGCCGATATGTTCGGCTTAGCGCAACTCTATCAGCTGCGTGGTCGAGTTGGTCGTTCAAAAACGCGGGCATACGCCTACTTCACGACCCCGCCTGGCAAGGCCTTAACGGCTGGCGCCGACAAGCGCCTCAAGGTTTTGCAATCGCTCGACACGCTCGGAGCCGGGTTCTCTCTGGCGAGCCACGACCTCGATATTCGTGGGGCGGGCAACATGCTTGGCGAGGAGCAATCTGGACACATTCGGGAAGTTGGTTTCGAACTCTATCAAGCCATGCTTGAGGAAGCGATTGAGACGCTCAAAGGCGGCGATCTTGCTGGTCATCAGGAGCAGTGGAGTCCGCAGATCGCACTTGGATTGCCGGTCCTTATTCCGGAAAGCTACGTTACCGATCTGCAATTGCGGCTTGGTTTATACCGGCGCTTGTCAGGCTTGGAGCGCCGTGCGGACATTGACGAATTTGCCAGCGAATTGGTTGATCGATTTGGCCCGCTGCCCGAGGAAGTTCAGGGGCTACTTGATGTCATGGAGATCAAAGGGCTTTGCCGCCAAGCGCAGGTACAGCAGATCGACGCTGGACCCAAAGGTGCAACAGTTGTGTTCCGCAAGGGCGGCTTCCCCAATCCTGAAGGCTTGGTCAAATATCTAACGCAGCATCGATCATCGGTGAAACTGCAGCCGGATCAAAAATTGTTGTTTCGTGGCGATTGGCAAGACACTGGCTTCCGCATAAAGGCCGTGCGCGCGATAACATCTGATCTGGCCGCTATTGCGCAAACAGTGAAGAAGGCCGCGTGATGCAAATATTTCTCCAGTGTTATGGCGCGACGCTACCGTGTGTTGGATCGAGTGCCTTGCGCTGTAGCTTACCGTTCGATGTGCGCGGGAGATGATCCACGATGTAGACAGCACGGGGGCATTTGTAGGCCGCCAGCTGCGCTGCTGCGTGCGCTGTTACGAGAGCCGTAGTAATTGTGCTTGCGGGCGACGGCACGATGAATGCGCCAATAACTGAGACGCCTTCGCGCACAACGACTTCGCGGCACGCGACTTCCGCCACACCTGGGCAACTTGCGAGTACCGCTTCGACTTCTTGCGGGGCAACGCGATAGCCAAGCGCCTTCATAACGTCATTGTTGCGGCCGCGATGTGCGATGTACCCGTCGGCGTCCATAATGGCGAGATCACCGCCGACGAACCAGTCGCCTCGGAAGACTTCGGCTTCTTCACTGGGGCGCTGCCAATAGCCAAGCATAAGGCTTGGATCGGACCGATGGACAGCCAGCAATCCTTCTTCGCCTGGTCCCAATGCGTCTACTCCTCCTTCGATGGGAAGAATTGCAATACGGCGGCCACTTTGAGGTGGCCCAATATAGCCAGCACGTCGGGGGATGTTCGGGCCGGACGAAATGAATGTTGAAATTTCGCTCATGCCGAAGGCTTCGTACAGGTGCAGGCCGGTTGCCGTGTGCCAGTCGTCAAATAAGCCAGCGGAGGGCGCTTCGCCTGCCATCAACCCGTGGCGCAGTGCCCCCAACGCGTCGCGCGTCGGGCTCGCGTATTTCAGAATTTGCCGGAAGAGGCTTGGTACGGCGGCAAACAGGGTTGCCTTGCTGTCACAGATGAGTTGCGGCCAAATCTCTGGACGCTTTTCACCCGTATAGACTATTGACGCCGCGCCGACTGACCATGGGTCGGTTAGCCCTACACCGAGGGTGTAGGTCCAATTGAAGGCTCCTGCGTGCAGCACACGATCTTGGCCCGTCAAACCAGACCAGCCAGCATACATTGGCTGTCGGCCCCACGCGGCGCGATGGGCGTGAAGCACACCTTTCGGGCGCGACGTCGTACCTGATGTATAGATCATGTAGGCAGGTTCGTTGGCCGCAGTGTCGGCGTAGTCTGCTTTCGTTGGAGTGGCGGTCACAAGCATTCGCGTGATGTCTTCTGCTGTCAGGATTTCGCCTGACTGCAGATCAGTTTTGTTGAACAAGCTGTCCGAGAGGGCGACTATTTTGGCGCCACTGTCTCTTCGCACGAACTCCGCCTCGACTTCACTTAGCTGTGTCGATGCGGGAATTGGAACGATGCCTGCTGCTGTCGCGCCGAAGAACAGTAATGCGAAGGCACTCGTATTATCGAGGCGGATAAGGATCCTGTCACCCCGCGACATACCTCGTGCACGCAACCCGCTCGCAATGTTGAGGATTGCGTTATCTAATTGTCGAAAGGTCCAGTGCTCGGTTGCATGATGCAAGGCTGCGTCGGTATAGACCTCAAGAGCAATCTTTTCTGGTGTTCGTGCGGCTGCCGCGCCAATCACATAGCGAGCCAAATTTATGTCCCGTGGCGGTTGCGCCACCAGATCGATGCATTCAAAACTCATACGGATTAGCTCTTATTTCTCATTAGACCACCAAGTATCGAGATCGAGACCGGAAATTGTGTTAGCGCCTGACACCTCAGGACGCTGCAACGTCGCGCGGTGGGTAACCCACAGTTTGGGCGCAAAAAATAGTGGGATGACATAATCCCCGGACAGCAGGATGCGATCAAGTGCGCGCACGGCGCTGGTGAACTCATCTGCGGCGCGGGCTGCGACGATTGCGTCGATCATTGCGTCCACAGCCTTGCTCTTGATACCGGCATAGTTGCGTGTATTTTCGGCATCTGCAGCCATGCTACCCCAGCGGTTAAATTGCTCATTGCCCGGGGACAGTGAACTTTGCCAATGGGTTTGGATGATGTCGTAGTCGCGGATCTTGAGACGTTGTTCGTATTGAGCGCTATCGACCTGTCGCAGATTGAGCGTAATGCCGATGGCAGCCAGCGACTTCGAAAAACTTAAAATGACCCGTTCTTGGCGGCGCGAGTTTATGAGTACCTCGAACGCGAGTTGCTGTCCGGTCGCGTCGGATGTCATACGGCCATTTTTGACGCGATAGCCCGCTGCTTCCAGTATGTTTAAGGCCTCGCGTTGGTTCGCGCGGTTGTTGCCATTGCCGGAGCTTGCCGGCTGACGAGCGGAGCCGGCCATAATTTCAGGACTTACTGCTGTTGCATGAGGGCCTAATAATTCACGTTCGCGCACTGATGCCGGGTGAGCGATGCTCGATAGATATGACCGCTCGAAGTAGCTCTGCGTCCGACTCAACAAGCCGGCAAATAGATTGGCGTTGGTCCATTCAGCATCGAACAGCAGATTGAGAGCGCGCCGTACGCGTTGATCGGCGAACATTGGTTTTCGCGTATTGAATACGAGCGCGGACATACCGGCGGGCGTTGAGGTTGCGATGTCGCGCTTGACGATTCGACCATCCTTCAGGGCCGGGAAATCATAACCGCGCGACCAGCGGTTCGGATCATCGTCGACAAGTAGATCGAGATCGCCGACTTTGAAGGCCTCAAATTGAGCGTTGGCGTCGCGAAAGTATTCGATGCGAATTTCTGCGAAATTGTAACGGCCTTTTGCTGTAGGCAGGCCCGCTGCCCACCAACTCGGATTGCGCTTGAACACAACTGAGCGTCCGGGCTCCAATGATTGTACGATATAGGGACCTGAACCGACAGGCGGGATGAGCGTCGTTTCTTCGAACTTCGTCACATCGATTGCGTGTTTGGGCACGATTGGCATTAAACCCAACAAGAGAGGCAATTCGCGGTCGCCGTCTGGCTTGAAGTCGAAGCGCACTTGTAACGGCCCAAGCTTCTCCACACGACCTACTTTGGCATAGGCCGAACGCATGAACGGCCATCCGCGCTCACGCAGCAATCCATGACTGAAGATGACATCGTCGGCGGTGATTGATTTGCCGTCGGCGAAACGCGCTTCGGCGCGCAATTGAAAGGTTATCGAGCGGCGATCATCGGGGACGTCCACTGTTGCCGCAATGTGTCCATAGAGGGTAAACGGTTCATCGGCAGATCGCGCCATCAGGCTTTCGTAGACATACTCTCGAACGCCTGATGCAGCTTCACCCTTATAGATCAGAGGGTTTAGGCTATCGAAGGAGCCAACAACACCGAGCCGCAAACGACCCGACTTGGGTGCACTCGGATTGACGTAGGGCCAGTACGAAAATGTTGCCGCATGACGTGGTGCTCCGTGCATCGCGATGGCGTGGGCAGACTCTGCATTGGCCGATGACGCGACAATCATATAAAGCACCGCCAGTCCGAAACCGACAATGATCCGGCCCCATCGAGCGTCGCGCAGGGAAACGAAGCACGCGTTACGACAAGACACGAATGGCTGTGTGGATAACTGCAGCGGAGACCTCCAAACCGGACTATATTGGTCAATACTTATAGGGCTCTTTGCCTTTGATATGACACGCGGATTATAGCAATTGCCGATATTCTCGTGGAGATCATTGACCTAAGCTCGCCTTCGCCTGACTACATATATACGTTGCCCAGTTGCAACGACGCGGCGAAATGACTGGGGAGGCTTGGCTCAGTTGCATGAGCGGCCACGGGATTGCCGCAATCGGTTCACAATAGCAAGCACGGTTTGTGGCTCGCATATTGGGAAGGCTATCCAAGGTGATCGTATCGTGGATGCTTGTCACAATGTGAAATTGCACTGTCGCTGTGCGGGGTTGCATGCAGGCGGTGCGACGTAATTTTGCTACGAAACAGACACTTAGTGGGGATCACGCCGACCTTAAGGCGCTGAAGAGAGGCCGAGATACAATGAAAAACGAGATTGTGAGCACTTTGGCGCGGATTTCGACGCGTTACGCAGCTCCCTTGATTACCGTTGCAGCACTTGCTGTTGCGGGACCCGCGTTGGCGCAACAGAAGGCTCCAGCCGCTCAGGCGAAGGCTGCGCAGCCAGCCGCTGGCGGTGCGCCGGCGTCGGCATGGGTGAAACTTTGCGAAAAGGCGCCGTTTATTTCGAAGGACAAAGACGGCAAAGAACAGAAGCAAGAACGCAGCATTTGCTTAACCCATCACGAGCGTATTGATGCGGCCTCGGGCATGGTTCTCGTATCGGCGGCCATCCGGCAAATTGAAGGCGGGGACAAGCAGCATTTCATGATCATGCTGCCACTTGGCATGGCATTGCCGCCAGGCATGCAGGCGGCGATCTATCCTGCGGATATGTGGGATAAGATCCAGAAGAATGAAAAAGTTGATGATACGAAGCTCAAGCCTCTGAAGCTTGCCTACACACTGTGCCACGCGGCTGGTTGTACGGGTGAAGTTGAGGCGACTGCAGAGGTCATCGGTGAAATCAAGAAAGGTGCGGGTATGATCGTGTACGCGATCAGCGCCAATGGCCAGACTGTTGCGTTCCCGGTCCCCCTCGTTGGATTTGATGCGGCGCTCAGCGGTGCCGCTGCTGACAATGCCGAATATTCGAAGCAGCGTCGCGCGTTGATGCAGCAGATTGCTGAAAATCAGCAAAAAGCGATGGAAGAGTACAAGAAGCAGAACGACGAACTCGCAAAGATGCAAGGTAATGCGGCGCACGGCACTGCACCGGCCCAAGCTGCTCCGGCTGCTCAGCCTAAAGCTGCGCCTGCTGCTAAGAAGTAATAAGAGCTCGCAAATATAATTAAAAGGTCCGAACGATGCGTTCGGGCCTTTTTTGTTTGCGCTACAATGGGAACTTTATTCTAGTTGTTGAACTGCGATCTTTTGACTGGGGACATGCCCGGAATGCGTATGATCCGCTGCCGACTAAAGCCTGCGCCCCTGCGTCGGGGAGGGAGGTGTGTGGCGGTGCAGGACCGCGGACAATCTCCGGCAGCGGAATTGAATTGAATAGTCGCACCTTTGCGCAAAGGTACCACGCGATAGACTAACGAGGCGGTGCCACTGCGGGGTCGTGGCACCGCCCCTTTCGGTAAATGGTCACCACGACCGTTTGCCGAAAACTCGTTCTTCGTGTTGCAGACTGCCTTGATGCCCGCGGCCAGATCGACCGACGTTGCTGCGGTTGCGACAAGGACACTAGGCCTTCATTTCGTGGTCGGAACTTGGCAATCCGGCGGCGAATTGTGACCATTTCCATCAACTTCGCCGCAACATCGGGTAAGAAATTTGAAAATCTTCTCGCGCCCCTTGTACTTGGGGTGATGCAGTCTTGTTTGATATGGGCGGTTCGGATTCCGGTTGCAGGTAAATATTAGCGCACGGCGGGGCGGAGGAGGAGCCTCGTTGCGCTTAGCATTTGCGCACAGTCGCTTGGAATTCACTCAAATCTCGGCCATGACTAACCGTGATTGTTCGTTGATGGTGGTCTCAATTCATGCGCTTACCGTTTCACACCTTGGATGTCTTTACCTCGCAGCGATTTGCCGGAAATCCGCTGGCTGTCGTACTTGATGCTGATGGGCTCGATGCCGCGCAGATGCAAACGATTGCGCGCGAGTTTAATCTCTCCGAGACGATCTTCGTGATGAAGTCGCTAAAGCCTGCACATACGGCCAAAGTGCGGATCTTTACGCCGGGGGCTGAACTCCCTTTTGCGGGGCACCCAACGGTTGGCGTTGCGGCCTTGCTTGCTGAGTTGCGCTCACCGCAAACCAATGGTGAACGTGACGCGCTTATCATCCTGGAGGAGACTATTGGCACTGTGCGCGTCGGTGTACGTCAACGCGCTGGCGAAGCTGCGTTTGCCGAATTCGATGCGCCGAAACTGCCGGAACGTCACGGCATGCTACCGCCGGCCGAAGAGCTTGCTGCTGCGCTTGGCTTAATACCGAATGAAATTGGCTTCGCTAATCATCGCCCAATTGCATTTACTGCTGGGGTTCCGTTCAGTTTCGTGCCGGTTGAAGACCTCGATGCCATTCAGCGCGCACGCCCTCGCTTTCCATATTGGGATTCCGTGTTCACGGGTTCAGTCCCTGGTGGGGTGTTCTTGTATACGCGGGAGACCGTGCATACGACATCGCACGTGCATGCGCGCATGTTCTGGCCCGCGACTGGGGTGAACGAAGATCCTGCTACAGGATCGGCCGCAGCAGCACTTTCGGGCCTCTTGCATACCTACGACTCGTTACCTGATGGCGTGCACCGCTATGTCGTCGAGCAAGGTTTTGAAATGGGTCGGCAGAGTTTAATTTCACTCAACCTGACGGTTCAGCGAGGAAAACTGGAAACGGTTAGAATTGGCGGACATGCGGTGCGCGTGTCGGAGGGTACCATCTCGATTTGAAACCAGCACTTACGGACGTGTTTCCGTTGCGAGATGGGCCTCAACAATTTGACGCACCTTTGTTGCGTAAATCAGTAGGCGCGACGAACTTATGGTTGGCCCAGACGTGAGAATTGACGCCACGCCCTGCAATTGGATTGACAAACGTCGCATGGTATCAGCGTCGTCTCGATCACCAGTTGCGACAAGATAGCGAGCGTATTGTTCACGCAGATCGCCCAACTGCGTCACGGCCTGCTCGATTACTTGGCGATCGAATTCATCGTTAGGTTTGATCTGCGCAGCTCTTTGCGACGTTTCGCCCAAATTGAGCATTGCGGTGGCCTTGAAGTGCGCAGCAGCTGCCGCTTCAGTAGATGCCTGTGACTGTATCGCGAGGTCTGTCACTGCGGCGATATTTTCGACTATTTGTAGAGTGGCTAATTTGCTTGCAAGCGGGCGGGGAGCCCCAGTCGCGCGCATGTCTTGTGCATCGCTCTCCAATGCGGTCACCAAAGATTGCGGCAACGCTGTACGCGGCATCGCGGACAATGCGCTGAGGTGTTGCGTCAGCTTCTCAATAAGCGCTGCTATTTCTGCGTCGACACCTTGACGCTTTAAAACATCGGCTGTCGCCGTTCGCAGCGCGGCTTGAACACGCGCATAAAGTTCCATCTGTTTGTGGCTTACCACGATGTCGTCCAGCGCGTCGATCTCAGCGAACAGGTGATCGCTGTCGACCAAGCTGTCTGCGACTAGATATGCTCGCGCAACGTCCGACGCACTGCGTCCACTGGTTGCCATTATGTCGGCAACGAACGCAGCTCCGCCCCGATTAAGCATTGTGTTGGCAAGTGCTGTGGCAATAATCTCCCGGCGCAATCGATGCTGCGCGACGCCGTGAGGGAATGTCTCGCGCATTGCGATCGGGAAATACTGAGCGGCAAAGATTTGAGCTATTGCGAGGTCTGGGATGGTGCTGGCGACAATGTCTTCTGTTAGTTCTAGCTTGGCGAAGCTCAAAAGGATCGACAGTTCCGGCCGCGTCAACCCCTGACCTGAACTGATCCTTGATGCGATGGTGTGGTCATCTGGGATGCTTTCAAGGCGTCGATTTAGGGCGCCTCGGTTTTCTAGGAAGCGGACCAGCGCAATCACGTCATCGGGGCGGGTGAATTGCAATCGATGGGTAAAACTCAACGCAAGCGACTGGCGATAGTTATTCTGTAAGCAGGCCGCACTGACGCTATTTGTGAGACTTGCAAGAAACGTAGCACGATCTTTCAAGGATACGGTTCCGGCCTTCGTCGCCGGTTGCAGTGCAATTTTGAAGTTTACTTCAATATCTGATGAGTTCACGCCTGCCGAATTGTCGATGAAGTCTGTGTTGATCTGTCCGCCAGCCAATGCAAATTCGACGCGCCCCTTTTGGGTCAAGCCTAGATTCGCGCCTTCCCCGACAACTTTTGCACCAAGTTCTTGCCCTGTAACACGGATGCTGTCGTTACTACGATCTCCGACCGCATCATTTTGCTCGGTTGTCGCACGCACATAAGTGCCGATACCACCGAGCCAGAGCAGGTCTGATTTGGCCTTCAAAATTGCACGCATTAGTTCGTCGGGCGTAACGGCGAGTGCATCGATACCCAAGCGTTCTCGTACTTGGGCCGAGAGGCCTATACTTTTAAGCGTTCGCGCGTATACGCCTCCGCCATCGGATATTTTAGTCTTGTCGTAGTCTTGCCAACTGGATCTTGGTAATTTGAATAGGCGTTGCCGCTCGACTAGGCTTGTTGTTGCATCGGGCGACGGATCGAGGAAGATATCGCGATGATCAAAGGCCGCGACGAGGCGTATCGCGGGCGACAATAGCATTCCATTGCCGAAAACATCCCCGGACATGTCGCCGACACCGACAACATCGAACGGGTCGACGCTGACGTTTTTGCCCATGTCGCGGAAGTGGCGCTTGACTGACTCCCAGGCGCCTCGTGCCGTGATACCCATTTTCTTGTGATCGTAACCTACCGATCCTCCGGAAGCGAAGGCGTCATCGAGCCAAAAATTATGTTTGGCCGCGATGGCGTTGGCAGTATCGGAGAATGTTGCCGTGCCCTTGTCAGCTGCGACAACGAGATAGGGATCGTCACCGTCTTTGCGGACGACATCAGCGGGGTGCACTACTGTTGTTGCGTCGAGATTGTCGGTCAAATCCAGTAGGGATGACACGAATATGGTGTATGCGGCGACACCGGCTGATTGGACGGCTTCACGGCTTCCACCACGCGGCAACTGCTTTGGGTAAAAGCCTCCTTTGGAACCAGTCGGAACGATGACTGCGTTTTTTACGACCTGAGCTCTGACAAGACCAAGCACCTCAGTGCGGAAGTCTTGCGCTCGGTCGGACCACCGTAAGCCGCCACGCGAGACTGGTCCGAAGCGAAGGTGGACGCCATCAACTGCAGGGCCGGACACCCAAATTTCGCGAAATGGCCGTGGCAATGGACTTGCGTCGATTGATTTGCTGTCAAACTTGAATGCGAGCGTCAACGCGCCGGATGCTGCGGCATTGGGTTGGAAGGCATTGGTGCGGACAGTGGTTGCAACGAGGTTCAACAGATGGCGAAGAATGCGGTCTTCGTCGAGCGTTGGTATGTTGGCCAACGCGCCTTCGATGCGTGATACAATTTTCACTTCGTCATTATTCGATGACGATTGTTGCGCAGGATTGAAGCGCTGTTGAAACAATTCGAGTAGATCCCGCGATACGCCAGCGTGCCGAATACAAGTATCTGCTATTAACCGAATGCCGAACGGCACGTTGAGTTGGCGCAAAAAGCCGGCGTATGCACGCACAACCGCCGCCTCGCGCCAAGTCGCGCCCGCCACCATCACCAGCTGATTGAATGTGTCATTTTCTACAATTCCGCGGAACGTCCTATCGAATGCCGCTTCCAAGCGTTCGCAGTCTGCTGCATCGGGTAGAGGATTTCCGCTGGCTGTTTGCAGCTCCATTACATGAAGCGTGACGTTCGATGCGCCATCGGCATCGCGCGGCGTTATCGCATACGTACTTTCGTCAATAACCGAGAAGCCCAGATTTTCAAGAAGCGGTACACGCTCGGACAACCGCAGTGGCTCGCCGAGGCGATAGACCGCTGCACGTACCCGTGACCTATCACTTCCTATGTGCGACAATACGAATTTTACGGGCCGGTTTGACGAAAGCGCTTCGATGTGTTCGACGTCGATCCGCGCAGCTGACGGACTAACCGCGTTCCGATATGCCGGTGGAAAAGCTGTACTGAATTTGAGGAGGCGAGCCTCTGCAGTGGCAATCTCTCGCTCGTGTTGTTGGCCGGTGCGAAAATTGGTTGCAAAATCATCTTCCCATGTTCGACACAACTGCGCGATTTCTGTTTCAAGTTGGTATTCGTCGTAGTGTGGAACGGCCTCGGCGTCGATTGTAACAATGAAATGCGCGCGAACCAGCGGCCCTTCAGTGAAATAGGGGGTGAACGCCGCAATGCGACCTCCCCAATTGGCTGTTAGCAGTGCGGAAATACGCTCGCGCACGACGGTATTCCAGCGTTCTCGGGAGGCAAAGACCAGAACGGACACAAAGCGTCCAAAGCGATCATGCCGGAACAACACACGGACGCGTGGTCGCAATTCGAGGTCGAGAATGGCGACTGTCCAGCGCTGCAAATCGGCTGTGTCGATCTGGAACAACTCGTCTCGCGGTAGTGTCGACAATATGTGCCGCATCGCTTTGCCATCATGGCTTTCTTCTGGCGCACCAGCGGCGGCCAGCACTGCCGAGGTCTTCTGACGGATGAGCGGGACGTTGGCGGGTGGGAGTTGGTAGGACTGTGAGGTGAATAGTCCAACGATTCGAAGCTCGCCGAGCGAGAGGCCATTCGCGGCGTATTCGGGGATAGCTATACAATCAAGTTGAGTTCGCCGATGAACACGCCCCAGAATATTGGATTTGGCAATTGTAATGATCGGGCTTCCGTCATCACCTGAGCCTGACTGGAGCGCGATTTCTTGTTTTGCGCCACGGCTGCGCATGACCATTAGCTCGGACCGTCGCAGTATCCCGAGAGCAGCCCCTGGTCTCGCCTCGACTTGTGGCACTGTCAGTGCGGCGGTTGCGGCACTATTTGTATAGTTTCGCGTGCCGAGAAACGTGAAATTTCCAGCGCACAACCAATTCAACAGGGCTATGGACTCTTCGACATGTGATTTGGATACACGTGTTGACGACGTCGACAATTTTGTAGTGGCGTCTGAAACAACGGCGATCATCCTGCGCCAGTCAGAAGTCGCAAACCGAACGTCTTCGAGAACGCTCAACAGCCTTTGCTCCAGACCCGATGCGACGAACGACGTTACACTACGCAGAACTAGGACAATGACGCTTTCGTTGCCCTTATTCATGCTGTTGCGGCTGGCGAAGGTGGGAATCGTGACAATTGCGCCGGTTACGTCGCGGTCAACTTCTAAAATCGGATGTAGGACCAGGGCGACTTCAAAGTTGTTTGCATTGATTTCACCTAACACGCTATCCAGTAAAAACGGCATATCGTCATTTACGATTGTAACGACGGTTCGTTCGCTCTGGACAAAAACATCGATTTTGGGTTGGCCAAGCTTGCGAATTAGGATGTTGTCGACGCATCGAATTAGACAGTCGCGCAGATCTGAACGGCCCATTTCAGCAATGTTTTCAGCGCTGGCGGACGCCTCCAGCAAGCGCAGCAGCACTTGGCGCATGCTTGCGTCAATACCGGCCTCCGTCGACTTCGCGTTAGACATTGGATTATTGTCGGAAGACGGCATGGGGACCTCTGAGCCGTGAGCTATTGCTTGAGCCGAACTGCAGTGTGCGCCTGCTCCCATTGGTTGACAACATGGGATAAATCCGGCGCAGTTGTGAAATTGAGTTGCACTGCACTCTTGGACTTAGGAAACGCTATGTCGAAAAAATCGTCCCCAACCGCTCTCCAGTTGCCCGCACTGCCGTCGCTCGATCCCTGGCTCAAAGCCTATTTCGATAAGTGTGAGGAAAAGCTCGGTTTTGTGCCGAATGTGCTCAAGGCATATGCCTTCGACAATGTTAAACTTAGATCGTTCATCGACATGGTCGATGACTTGATGTTGAGCGACAGTGGCATCAGCAAACTTGAACGGGAAATGATTGCTGTTGTTGTCAGTGCTATTAATCATTGCCACTATTGCTTAACTGCGCATGGTGCAGCTGTTCGACAGCGCGCCAAAGATCCGGTTGCGGGTGAATTGATGGTGCAAAATTATCGTGCCGCTGACTTGCCGCCCAAACAAAAAGCAATGTTGGATTTTGCGGCCAAGCTCACCGAGCATCCGGCCAAGATGGTAGAGGCGGATCGACAGGGGCTGCGCGATGCTGGCTTCACGGATCGTGATATTTGGGACATTGCCGCGACTGCAGCATTCTACAACATGTCAAACCGGATGGCCGCAGCAACCGAGATGCGCCCCAATAGTGAATACCACTTTATGGTACGTGATAAGACAACAAAGAAGTGATGCTCGCATAATACCAACGCTGTCCACTTGATTGAGCGCACAGCGTTGGCCTTAAATCGATTTGATTTCTAAGTCTCAAAGTACCCTTAGCTACCTGGGAGTACAAATGCCTGCGTCGTGTTACATCAAGTGCGAGACAGCCCTTTTCTTTTGAGTTCGGATTCATACTCAGCCCAGCGTTTATCGCTCTCGCGATGGAGCAGCTCCAAGTAATTCCAAGCGTACAAGCCGGTATTGTGACCGTCGTCGAAAATGATCTTGGTGGCGTAATTGCCGACCGATTGGAGTTCGCGAATTTTGACGCTCTTCTTCTTAGCCACCGTGACTCGCTGATCGGGCGAATGTCCTTGCACATCGGCAGAGGGACTCATGACCCGCAACATTTCAGCTGACAGCACAAACGGCTTGGCGTTTTCAAAGGATACTTCAAGGGCAGCGCCCATGTCTTTGAGGGCGAGCGATGGTGGCTTGATGCGCGTTCCTTGGCTTGTCTGCAATTCAGCCCAGGCCTTGGCTGCGATGTCGCGATAAATCTGTGCATGGACGCTATCGGGGGCGGATGCAGTGATCGGCTGGCCTGCATCCGAGCGCGTGCGAATATCGATATGAAGCGGCACGCCACCCAAGAATGGAAGCCCTAGTTTTTCAGCTTCAGCGATAGCGCCGCCGTGGCCAAAAATTTCGTGACGTTCGCCGCACTTTGAGCAGATAAAGAAGCTCATATTTTCGATAATCCCGAGCACGGGAATATCGACTTTGCGGAACATATTTAGGCCCTTGCGAGCGTCGATCAGGGCCAAATCCTGCGGTGTTGAGACAATGATCGCGCCTGACAGCGGCACCTGTTGCGCCATTGTGAGCTGCACGTCGCCGGTGCCGGGTGGCATGTCGATAACGAGCACATCGAGCTCGTTGCCAGGATCTCCCCACGCGACTTCGCGCAACATTTGAGTGAGGGCGGAGACAACCATCGGACCACGCCAAATGATAGGTGTGCCTTCATCGACAAGGAACCCCATCGACATCACTTTTAAGCCGAATGCTTCCATCGGTCGAAGGCGTTTATCTGGGAGCGCTTGGGGACGCCCGGTTAAGCCGAGAAGTCGGGGCTGTGAGGGGCCGTATATATCGGCGTCGAGGATGCCGACTTTCAAGCCGTTGGCTTGGAAGCCGAGTGCGAGATTAACAGCAGTTGTCGATTTTCCGACGCCGCCCTTGCCGGAGGCGACAGCGATTAGATGTCGAATGCCGGTTACAGCTGCAGCCTGTTGTTTGGTGGCAGCTGGCGTGGGGGCGTGGCTATGACCAGCGTGCGAATGACTATGGCTGTGAGCGGCTACTGACGTGGACGTGGCACTGGCGCGCGCAGCTTGTACACGCGGGCTTTCGGGTACGCGGGCTCCGGACTGTGGTGCACGCGATTGACCTTGCGGGGCGTCGGCCGTCAAAACTGCGGTGACGCCCTTGATGCCGACCATGCCGGCCACAACTTTCTCTGCCGCTTGTCGGAGTGGTTCTAGTTCTTCCGCGCGTGCTGCGGGCACTGTAATTGAAAAGTAGGCGCGCCCGTCCTTAAGGACGACTTCGGAGACGAGACCGAGATCGACGATATTGCTCTCAAGGTCCGGGCCTTTCACTCTGCGGAGTTCTGCTAGGACTTGTTCATTTGAGACAGGGAGGTTTGAGACTGGCGTATTAGTTTCTGGCATCTATGCTCCTCAGGCCCTTATCCCATGGTGCGCATTCAATGCGACACTGGAGGGCTGTATATCGCTCCGATGATCGAACCGGCGCGTTTACATTTTTCGGTTACGTCACGTTTCGCGCGATCCCGAATGCACACGTCCGGACTACATCTATGCGAGATACTGGGGAATTGATGGCATGGGAAGAGAAATTGCCCCCTGTTTTGCACGTGCGACCACTTGACTTTTTGTTCGTAGCACTCGGTCGCACTCCGGCTCTATCGTTTGGTCAGTCCTATTCGAGGTAGAGCCGTGCTCAGGTAACTCTGGCTTTACGCCTTTCGAGGCAACGATAAGCAGCTATTGGGCTGGACGTAAATTGCGTCGTCTTGACCTATATTTATCAAAGCAGGGGTCGCTGTCGTCGATTGGTTGGCGCGGCGATTATTCAGTTGCGGCCATGAGCATCGATTGTGAATAGAGGAATAAGTTATGCATGAAGTGGCGTCAGCGACCTCGAAATCACTTCGACGGTCGCCGTTTGCGATTTCCAACGGTCTCAGAGCGAAGGCGCATGCTCTGATACCAGGTGGATGCCATACATACGCGAAGGGTGACGATCAGTATCCGATACTGTCACCTGGATTTATTGCACATGGGGCAGGCTGCCGTGTGACGGACGTGGACGGGAACGAATTCATTGAGTACGGCATGGGAAACCGTGCTGTTGGCCTTGGGCACGCCTTCCCTGAGGTCGTTCAAGCGGTGACTTTGGAACTTGTTCACGGCTGCAACTTTACGCGCCCATCAGTGGTGGAGATTGAAGCGGCTGAGTGCTTCTTGGACTGTATTCCTGGCGCGGAGATGGTCAAATTTTGCAAGGATGGCTCGGACGCGACCTCAGGTGCGATTAAACTCGCACGCAGTTTCACAGGGCGCGACTTAGTCGCCATTTGTACTGACCATCCGTTCTTCTCGGTGGATGATTGGTTCATCGGTTCCACGGCGATGAATGCCGGCATTCCAGAGGCAATAAAACAACTCACTGTCGGCTTTAGATACAATGATATTGCCAGTGTTGAGGCTCTATTTACGGCGCACCCCAACCGTATTGCTTGTGTCATATTGGAGGCGTCGCGGGTTGATGAACCGCAAGATGATTTCTTGAAGAAGCTACAAGCGCTCGCTCACTCCCACGGTAGCCTTTTCATCATTGATGAGATGATTACAGGATTTAGATGGTCGGTTGGCGGGGCCCAGAGCGTTTATGGTATTACCCCCGACCTGTCGACCTTCGGAAAGGCTTTAGCTAACGGATTTTCGGTGTCAGCGCTGGCGGGAAAGCGAGAATTCATGAAACTTGGTGGGCTCACGCACACGGACCACCCCCGCGTGTTTCTGCTTTCGACGACCCACGGCGCTGAAACGCATGCGTTGCGCGCGGCCATCGCTACTATGCGCATTTACAAATCTCGACCAGTGATACAACACTTGCACCGGCAAGGCGTCCGGCTCAAGGCTGAAGGTAACGCCTTAGCCCGGAAACATGGCGTCGCCGATTATTTTCAGATCGTTGGTCGCCCCAGCTGCCTCATCTATTCGACTGCTGATCGGGACGGCAAGCCCTCGCAAGTCTTCAGGACACTGCTGTTGCAGGAGATGATCGTGCGCGGCGTTTTGATGCCTTCACTCGTGGTCAGCTATGCGCACGACGATGCTGCGATCGATGCAACACTTGAAGCACTTGATGGTGCTCTCGCTGTCTATGCACAAGCGTTGAATGGAGATGCAGCAAAGTATTTATTTGGTCGTCCATCGCAAAGTGTTTATCGCGCGTTTAATAGCCGAGGTTGAGGCTTCACTCGTAAGCGGCAGGTCTAGGCAAGGCAGGTTTGGCAGTATCAGTCCATTGTGCCTATGTTGATTACAAACGACGCATGGTTCTTGGCATTCGCGCTTCAATTGTGCGTGGTTACATGAGCCGAAGTTTGCGTGCTACGAAAGCTTCGGCGTAACGCTCCGGTGCTCGACATTCGACACCGCGCACCCGAGCGAGACCGCGGAAGGTTTCGACGTCGAACCAATCTTTCGATCGCTGAGTACCGAAGTGAGCCAGTAGCAGCCAGCTTTTATGCAGTATGATTTTTTCAGTCAACGCTACATATGAATTGGGCTGGCAAAGATCGCCATCCCATTTTGGGATTTCATATTCAAGGATAATTGCGTCGCGAAAGGTATTCCACGTTAAAGCGCTGACCTCTCGGTGATCCTGATGCGCGTCGTCACGGCGATGCGTCAGCACGACGTCGGGATTTGGGAATCGCTTTTTCAACTGCTCGAACCAAGCCTTCAATTCGGCGCCCTGATAGGGGAAAAAACCATCTCGAAATGCGGCGCACTCGATGGTTTGTGCGTTGCATGTCTTTAGGAATGCTGAGGCAGACGATCTTGCCTCGTGCTCGCGCTCGCCCGTTGCGCTTAAAACGCACCAGTTGATCTCGGATTCGGGCCGATTTTCCAGCATTGTCAGAATGGTGCCGCCGGCGCCGATTTCTATGTCGTCGGAATGAGCGCCTAGCGCCAGCACGCGAAGCGGACGACCTTCCGGGTAAAGTGATAATGGCAGCATCTTGCACTCGATTACAGTTGCGGATGCTCAGCCCACTTTGCGGGGGCGGTTTGCCATCGTATCGGCTCCACGCCAGGGCATACGCCCCTGCTCGACCATGTCTTCCAAGACCTGACGATCTCTTAACGTATCCATGGAGCGCCAGAAGCCTTCGTGCTTGAATGCCATGAGCTGATTGTCGGCGATCAAGCGCTTGAATGGATCAAGCACGAGTTCCTCGCCCTCACGCATGTAGTTAAAGATCTCAGGGCGAAAGATGAAATAACCGCCATTGATCCAAATGTCGGTTCGATCGGATGAGCGAAATTCGCGAACGCGACCATCTTCAGCAATATCGGCGATATGGTAAGTGAGTGGTGGGCGTATGGCGACGAATGCTGCTACCTTGCCACTTTCAAGGAAACTCTGCGTCATATCTCCCAAGTCGATGTCGCACAGCCCGTCGGAATAGTTGGCGAAGAAATAGGACTGATTTTCAACTTGTTTGCGGACTGCCCATAAGCGCTCGCCAATATTGCGCCAGACGCCGGTGTCTATCATGGCGATGCGCCAGTCTTCCGGTAACTTCCCGAGATATTCGATACGCCCGCCAGCGTTCGATACAACGCAGTCTACCTGCGACTGAGGTTTGTAATTGAGAAAGTAGTCCTTAACGACGTTGGCTTTGTAGCCGAGACACAGAACGAAATCTCTATGACCATAGCGGCTATAATAGTCCATCACATGCCACATAATTGGCTGTGCACCGACGGGGATCATGGGTTTCGGTACGCTTTCGGAATACTCCCGAATGCGAGTTCCAAGCCCACCACAGAACAGCACAACTTTCATGAGCGTAGTCCTTTAAACGCACAACCAAATCTTAGGTGCCCGGATCGATGACGGTGACTTCGGGGATTGGCACGATGAATTTGCCACCCCACTCGCCGATGTAGCGCATTTGGGTGACGATTTCTCGCTTTAAGTTC